>SKJZ01000057.1 GCA_007121755.1 Halorhodospira sp.
AAGGAGAGCGGCCCCGCGGCCAGCTTCATGTATGCCGAGAGCGGTGTTTCGAGATCAGCGAGATGCTCGCGGATCAGCGGGATACGGGTCTATCCCGCCTCAGCAAGGGCCTGAAACTCCTGGCGTTTCATCGATCACCCAACCCCCGGAGCAACACCCTCAACTCGCCGAATCCGCTGAGCACGGCGTCCGCGCCGAGGTCGGCGGCGTCGACTCCGCGGCTGTACCCGTAGGGCACGCAAACCACTGGAATACCGAGATTGCGGGCCGCCGCCACATCGATGGCGGAGTCTCCCACCATCAGCGCCTCGTCTGGAGTGACGCCCAGGCGTTCCAGGGCAGTACGCAGTGGTTCCGGGTCCGGCTTGCGCACGGCGGTACAATCACCGCCGACCACTACGGGAACGGCCTCGGAGAGACCCATGGCTTCGACGATCGGCTCGGCGAAACGGCGCGGCTTATTGGTGACCACCGCCAACCGGTAGCCGTCCGCGGCCAGCTTGCGGAGCGTCGCGACCACGCCGGGATACGGCCGGCTGTCGCGATAGAGGCTCGTGCCGTAGAGCTCGAAGAACCGGGCCAGGCCGTGATCCAGCGTCTCGGTCGGCGGCTCGCACCGCTCCGTGCGGGTTATTGCCCTGGCCAACAGGCGGCGTGCCCCTTCTCCTACCCAGTCCCGGACCAGCGCCTCCCCGGCGGCGGGATAGCCCAATTCGGCGAGGACGCCGTCCACCGCCCGGGCGAGATCCGGCGCGCTATCCACCAAGGTGCCGTCCAGATCGAACAGCACGGCGCGGACGCGGCTCAAATCCAATGGCACGTTACGCAAATACCGGGCGGTCGTAGGCGATCGGCAGGTCGGCCGGTTCGTCGAAAGTCACCTCTTCCCACGCGTGCTCCTGCCGCAGCAGCTCGCGCAGCAGCTTGTTGTTCATCGCGTGCCCCGACTTATAGCCGTGGAAGGCGCCGATGAGGCTGCTACCGAGAAGATAGAGATCGCCGATCGCGTCAAGGATCTTATGCTTGACGAATTCGTCGCGATAGCGGAGGCCGTCTTCGTTGAGCACCCGATAGTCATCGACCACAATAGCGTTGTCCAGGCTGCCGCCGAGAGCGAGGCTAGCCTCCCGCAACGCCTCGATGTCGCGCATGAAGCCGAAGGTCCGCGCCCGGCTCACCTCTTTGATAAAGGAGGTGGACGAGAAATCGACCACGGCGCGCATATACTCGGGCACGAAGACCGGGTGCTGGAAATCGATGGTGAAGCCGACCTTGAACCCTTCAAAGGGCTCGAAGGCCACCCACTTGTCGTCCTCATGGACAGAGATCGGCTCCAGGATACGCACGAACCGCTTCGGCGCCTCCTGCTCCTGGATGCCGGCGGAACGGATCAGGAAGACGAACGGGGCCGCGCTGCCGTCCATGATCGGCACTTCGGCGGCGGAAAGCTCGACATAGACGTTATCGATACCGAGACCGGCCAGGGCCGACAACAGATGCTCCACAGTGGCCACCCGGACACCGTCCTGAACCAAGCAGGTGGAGAGACGGGTATCGCCGACAGCGGCGGCGCGAGCCTCGATCTCCACGCCAACATCTTCCCGCCGGAATACAATCCCCGTATTCGCCGGCGCGGGGCGCAGCGTCAACAGCACCTTTTCTCCGGTATGCAAACCCACGCCGCTGGCGCGGATACTGTTTTTTAATGTGCGTTGACGAATCATTATTACCTTCCCGGCTCTCGCTCTTTCCCGAACTTCCTATTCCATGTCGACCGTATGGTATTGTCGCCATGGGGTTTTTAACCGCGCCGCCCGGTCCGACGGCAGCGACGCGCCATTGTAAAGTAAAATTGCCAAATGTGTATAGTGCAGCGCAACATTCATGTTCACTAAATGAGAAACCCTCCACGGTTCGACCACAATCCGGTCCCGGTCGGCTGCACCTCTAATCTGCCTGTCGCCGCAAAAAGGCCGGAATATCCAGGTACTCCATGTCCCCCTCGGGCTCTCCGCCACGCTCGTTGGCCGCCTTCTGGCGAATCACGGTGGGCCGGTCGAGTTGTGAGTAGTCGACCTCTCCGGTCGGCTTGCGATTGACCATGCGCAACTTCGGCCCCTCGGCCTCCACCGGCTTGCGTTGGGGGCCAAGCCCGGTCGCCACCACGGTCACCCGCAGCTCGTTCTCCAGCTCGGGGTCGATGACGGCCCCCACCACGACCGTAGCCTCATCGGATGCGAACTCGCGCACCGCGTTACCCACCTCGTCGAACTCCCCGATGGAGAGATCGTACCCGGCAGTGACGTTGACTAGGATCCCGTTGGCGCCGGAGAGATTGAAATCTTCCAGCAACGGGCACGCGATGGCCCGCTCCGCCGCCTCGCGGGCACGCCCTTCGCCGTATGCGGCGCCGGTGCCCATCACCGCCATGCCCATTTCCGACATTACGGTGCGGACATCGGCGAAGTCGACGTTGATGAGACCAGGACGGGTAATGAGCTCCGCGATCCCCTTGACCGCGCCTAGCAAGACATCGTTGGCCGACTTAAAGGCGTCAAGCAACGTGAGGTTCTTGCCCAACACGGGCAGCAGGCGGTCATTGGGGATGGTGATGAGGGAGTCCACGCTCTCCTCCAACTCCCGGATGCCTTGCTCGGCGACGCCCATACGCTTGCCCCCCTCGAATGGGAACGGCTTGGTCACCACAGCCACGGCGAGAATGCCCAACTCGCGGGCGATCTCGGCCACCACCGGCGCACCGCCGGTCCCCGTGCCGCCGCCCATGCCGGCGGTGATAAAGACCATATCGGCACCTTGGAGGACTTCTTGAATCCGGTCCCGCGACTCCTGCGCCGCCTGCCGCCCGACATCGGGGTCGGCACCGGCTCCCAGGCCCTTGGTGATGCCCGATCCGAGTTGCACGGTGGTGCCCGCCGATACATTGGCCAACGCCTGGGCGTCCGTATTGGCGCAGATGAAGTCGACGCCGTCGACATCGGCGGCAACCATGTGCTGGACGGCATTGCCGCCGCCGCCGCCGACGCCCACCACCTTGATTACCGCGTTTTGGTTCGGTGTATCCATCAGTTCAAACATGGCCGTGCCTCCTCAAACTCTGGATTCTTTCGTGTTGTCGCTCCACGGGCGCCCTGATCGCGCCTGGAAGCCGATCCGCTACAAATTCCCCTGGAACCACCCCTTCATCCTGCGCCACAAGTCGCCGAAACCCGACTCCTGCCCAAGCACCACCGTCCCGACACCCCGGTTGCGCGCTCCGAAGGCGAGAAGCCCGACGCCGGTGGAGTACATCGGATTGCGCACCACATCGGAGAGCCCGGTGACGTTCTTGGGCACTCCGGTTCTCACCGGCAGATGGAAGACCTCCTCGGCCAGGTCGGTGACGCCCTCCATCTTCGAGCTGCCGCCGGTGAGGACGATCCCGGCCGGGATCAAGTCTTCGAATCCACTCTTGCGTAACTCCGCCTGGACCAGCGACAGCAATTCCTCATAGCGCGGCTCGACCACCGAGGCCAGCGACTGACGGGAGAGCCGCCGGGGCGGCCGGTCGCCGACGCTGGGAACCTCGATGCTCTCCTCCGGATTCGCCAGTTGGGAGAGCGCGCAGGCGTAGCGCACTTTGATCTCTTCAGCGTGGTGGGTCGGCGTGCGGAGCGCCACCGCGATATCGTTGGTGACCTGGTGGCCGGCGATCGGGATCACCGCCGTGTGGCGAATGGCGCCGCCGGTAAAGACGGCGATATCCGTGGTCCCGCCGCCGATGTCGACCAGGCAGACCCCCAACTCCTTCTCGTCCTCGGTGAGCACCGCCTGAGCCGCTGCCAACTGCTGCAGCACGATATCGTCCACCTCCAGGCCGCAGCGGCGCACGCACTTGGTAATGTTCTCCGCCGCCGACACCGCGCCGGTCACCATATGGACCCGCGCTTCAAGACGAACCCCGGACATACCCAGGGGATCGCGTATCCCTTCCTGGCTGTCGATGACGAACTCCTGTGGGATCACATGGATGATCTGCTGATCGGCCGGAATCGCGACCGCCTTCGCACCGTCGATGACCCGTTCCAGGTCGCTGCGCAAGACCTCGTTATCCCGAATCGCCACCATGCCGTGGGAGTTGAGGCTGCGAATGTGGCTTCCCGAGATACCGACATAGGCCGAATGGATCTCGCAACCGGCCATCAGTTCGGCCTCCTCCACCGCCCGCTGGATGGATTGAACCGTGGAGTCGATGTTTACCACCACGCCCTTTTTCAGGCCGTGAGAGGGGTGGCTGCCGACGCCCACCACCTCCAACTCTCCGCCCTCGGCGGCCTCGCCCACAATGGCCACCACTTTGGAGGTGCCGATATCGAGCCCGACCAGCAGCCCTTGTTCTTGCTTGCGTGCCATGATCCGCTCCATCCTCAGTCCGCTGCCGCCGCTTCGCTCCACGCCACCGCGAAGCCGTTGGGATAACGCAAGTCCACTCGCTCGATCCGCGCCCACCCCCCGCCTTCCAAAGCGGGTAAGACGTCCACGAACCGTTCTACCCGTTGCACGGGCTGTTCCCGGCCGATAGCCAGTTCGACGCCGTCGTCGAACCGCGCCTGCCAGGCACCCCGGGGGGTCAGGGTGAGCGACGTCACATTGACGCCCGTGTCATGGAAGAGGCGCTCCAACCGCCTATGGAACGCCAACACCTCACCAGCCTGTCCGGCGGCCCCCCGCAACTGCGGCAGCCCGCCCGGAAAGGTTGCCGGCGGGGGGCTGAACACCTCGCCGGCCTCGTCCAATAGAGAGTCGCCACCCCAACGCGCGACCGCTTGCCGTTCCCGGATGGTGACCGAGAGCGTCTCCGGCCAAACCCGCTGCACGGTGACTTCGTCGACCCACGGCAGCGACTCCAGGGCGCGCCTCGCCCCGCGAACATCGAGCCTCAGCATGTTTCTATGCAAATGGGGTGCCAATGCCTCCCTCACCTCTTCGCCGGTCAACCGCTCCGGGGCGTGGGCCAACTCGACGCGCTCCAACGGGAAGAGGTAGCCGGTCCGCCATGCCACTGCCAGCAGGTACCCCGCGGCGAGCAACACACCCGCGGCGGCCACCGTGGCGAGAACGCCCTTGCCGGTAATCCAGCCCGGGCGCTCGTGCGCGGCCAGATCGCTCCAGTCGGCGCCGACGCTCATCGGACCGCCCCCGCGAGGATGCGCGAGACCAGCTCATCGAAGCCGATCCCGGCGGCGGCCGCGCTCTTGGGCACCAGGGAGTGGTCGGTCATGCCGGGGATGGTGTTCACCTCCAACAACCACCACGCCCCTTCCCGCGACCGCATCACGTCCACCCGGCCCCAGCCGGACCCGCCGACGGCGCGAAACGCCTCCAGCGCGATCACCCCCAAGTCGTGTTCGGCATGCGCATCCAGACCGCTGGGGCAGTGGTAACACGTGCTTCCGGCGCGGTATTTGGCGTCGAAATCGTAGAACGTGCGGGGGGTCTCCAGCCGAATCGACGGCATGGGCGTATCGTCGAGTATGGTCACGGTGTACTCGTCGCCGTCGATCCAGCGCTCCACCAGCACCTCGGTGTCGTAGTCCAACGCCGTGCGCAGCGCTGGCTCCAAGCCGCCCGCCTCTTCCACGCGGCTCATGCCGATGCTGGAGCCTTCGCGGGCCGGTTTGACGATCAACGGCAATCCCAGCTCTTCGACAACCCGTCCGGCATCGCCGCTCGCGTCGAGCAGGCGCGCCGGCGGCGTCGGAAGTGCATCGCCGCGCCAAAGCAGCTTGGTCCGCCACTTATCCATCGCCAACGCGGAGCCGAGCACCCCCGTTCCGGTGTAGGGCACGCCGAGCACCTCCAATGCTCCCTGGATGGTGCCGTCCTCGCCGCCGCGCCC
>SKJZ01000198.1 GCA_007121755.1 Halorhodospira sp.
ACTAGAACCTTGCAACTAGAACCTTGCACCTAGAAACTCCCTCTCATGGACACCGTCTTCATCCGCGGCCTGCGGGTCGACACCGTGATCGGCATCTTTGAGTGGGAGCGGCGCATCCGCCAGCGAGTGCGTATCGACCTCGAAATGAGCGCCGACGTGGCCCGCGCCGCCGCCACCGACGCGATCGACGACGCCCTCGACTACAAGGCGATCGGCAAGCGTATCATCGCCTTCGTCGGCGAAAGCGAGTTCCAACTGGTTGAGACCCTGGCCGAACAGGTGGCCGCGATCGTCCGCGGCGAGTTCGACGTCGCGTGGCTGCGCCTATCGGTGAGCAAGCCCGGGGCGCTGAGCGGCGCCGACGATGTCGGAGTGACCATCGAGCGGGGAGAGCGGGGGTCGTCTTGACACAGGTCCTCCTCGGCATCGGCAGCAACATCGAGCGCCGCCGCCATATCGGCACGGCGCTGGAGGAGTTGCGGGCACAGTGGCCGGGGATCGTCTTCTCCCCCGTCTACGAGAGCGCGGCGGTGGGCTTCAACGGGGAGGACTTCTACAACCTGGTGGCGGCGTTCGAGACCGATGAGCCGTTGGCCCGCGTGGAAGAGGCCCTGCGCGGGATCGAAGACGCCCACGGCCGCGATCGCGCAGGGCCGAAGTTCTCGGCCCGTACCCTCGACCTCGATCTGTTGACGTGGGGTGATGCCGTCATCGACGATGGGCGGGTCACCCTGCCGCGCCCCGAGATCCTCCGCTTCGACTTCGTCCTGCGTCCGCTGGCCGATATTGTTCCCGGTGAGCGCCACCCCACCGCAGGGGCCACCTATCGGGACTTGTGGTCGCGGTTTTCCGGCGAGCCCGCCATCCTTCGGGTCGTGGATGAGAGATGGGATTGTTGTAGCTAGCCGGGGGCGGCGATACTTGCTGTAAGGCTAGAGCCCGCCGGAAGGCTCGCCCTCCATCAATGTTCCCCACAGGGCCGCGACAGCCTCCCTCTCCGCTGTCAACTCATCCGAGCCGGCCACCCGCTCCTCGTCCTGCAGCGCCAACTGGTGCAGGCGGCGCCGGTACGTCCGGTAGGCGCCGGCCAGGCGGTGGGCGTCGTCTTCGGGCAGCCGGCCGGCCGCGGCGAGGGCGCGCAGCAGCCGGACATTGTCGGTATAGCGGACGACTTCGGGGTGGTCGGGCGCCGCGTCGAGGACTAAGAACTGCACCATGAACTCGATATCGATCAGCCCGCCGCGGTCGTTCTTGATGTCGAAACGGTCGCCGCGGCCGCTCTTCTCCCGGCGCTGCCGTTCGCGCATCTCACGTACTTCGCGGCGCAGTCTCTCCGTATCCCGCCGCCGGGTCAGGACATCCGCGCGGACGCGCTCGAACGCCTCCCGCGGCCCCGCGTCGCCGGCCACCGGCCGGGCGCGGACCAGCGCCTGGTGCTCCCACGTCCACGCCCCCTCCTTCTGGTAGAGGTCGAAGGCGTCGATCGTGGTGCTCATCAGCCCGGCGTTGCCGGAGGGGCGCAGGCGGGTGTCAACCTCGTAGACGATGCCGCCGGGCGTCGGGGTATTGAGAAAGTGGACCACGCGTTGGGCGAGCCGGGCGAAGAAGACCTGGTTGTCGATGCCGCGTTCGCCGTCGGTCTCCTGCTGTTCGCCGCGGCTGTCGTGGAGGAAGACCAGGTCGAGGTCGGAGCTGTAGCCCAGCTCCAGGCCACCGAGCTTGCCGTAGCCGGCCACCGCGAAGCCGGCCTCCCGTTTTTCGCCGCCGTCTACGCACATGGGGCGGCCGTGGCGCCGCACCAAGTGCGCCCGGCAGACGGCGACGGCGCATTCCAGAACCACCTCGGCGATGTTCGTCAGGTAGTCGCTGACCACCATCAGCGGCGCGGCGCCAGAGACGTCGGCCGCGGCCACCTTGAGTTGGGCGGCCTGCTGGAACTGCCGCACCATCTCCATCTGCTGCTCCAGATCGTGGGGTGCGACCGAAGCGAGCCGGCCGTCGAGATCGGCCTCCAGCTCCTCGCGCGAGAGCGGCGCGTAGAGCGAGCGCGGATCGAGCAGTTCATCGAGCAGCAACGGATGGGCGGTGAGAAAGCGCGCCACCCAGGACGAGCCGTCGCAGAGCTGGACCAGTTGGGAGAGGGCCATCGGGTGCTCGACCAGTAGCGCCAGGTAGGCGGTGCGGCGCGCCACCGTCTCCACCAGATCGAGAATCCGCCCCAGGGCGCGTTCGGGGCGGCGGGCGCGGACGCAGGCGCCGATGGCCAACGGCATCAGGCGGTCGAGGCGGTGGCGGCCGCGGGTCGAAAGCGCGCGTACCGCGGAGCCCTCCCGGAAGGCGCGCAGACGGGCCTCCAGCGCCGGTGCGTCGCCGAAGCCCATCTCTTCCAACTGGGCGGCGGCCTCTTCCGGGGCGGTGTCGCCCAGCCAGAGGGCGTCGAGATCGGGCCCCTCGGCACCGCCGCCGGCGCCCTCTTCCGCCTGCGGGGCGGCGAAGACCTGTTCGAACTGGTCGTGGACCCGCTCCCGGACATCGGCGAGATCCTGTTCAAAGGCCTCGGTGTCGTCGTACCCGGCGCCCAATGCCACCCGCGCCTTCGCCACCTCGTCTTCGGGCACCGTGTGGCACTGCTCGTCGGCGAGCATCTGCGCCGCGTTTTCGACCCGGCGCAGGAAGCAGTACGCGGTGATGAGCTCATCGGCGACGTGTGCAGGCAGCAACTCCTGCTCGCGCACGTAGCGGAGCGTCTTCATCAGCCGCCGGGAGCGGAGGTGGGTGTCGCGGCCGCCGCGTATCAACTGGAAGGCTTGGACAATGAACTCGACCTCGCGAATGCCGCCGCTGCCGGTCTTGATATTGCGGGCTGTGCCGCGCTTCTTCACCTCGCGGGCGATCATCTCCTTCATCTCGCGGATCTGCTCCAGCGCCCCGAAGTCGAGGTAGCGGCGGTAGACGAAGGGGCGCAAGGACTTGGTCAACTCGGCCCCGGTCTCGTAGTCGCCGCCGACGCAGCGGGCCTTGATCAGCGCGTACCGCTCCCACTCGCGCCCCTGGCTCTCGTAGTAGGTCTCGGCGGCGGAGATGGGCAGTGCGAGCGGGCCGGTGTCGCCGTTCGGGCGCAGGCGCATATCGACCCGGAAGGCTTGGCCGTCGGCGGTGACCTCTCCCAGCGCGGCGATCAGTTGGCGGCCCAGTTTCACAAAGAACTCGTCGTTGCTGCGGGGGCGCGAACCGTCCGTTTCGCCCGACTCGGGGAAGACGAAGATCAGGTCGATGTCGGACGAGAAGTTGAGTTCGCGCCCGCCGAGCTTGCCCATGCCGAGCACCGCCATGCGCAGCGGTTCGCCATTCTCGCCGCGCGGCGTGCCCCACCGTTCGACGAGCCGCCCGTGGAGCCACCCCAGGGCGAGATCGATCGACGCTTCGGCGAGGTCGCTCGACTCTTCCAGCGTCTCTTCCAGTTCGGCCCAGCCGGCGATCGCCCGGTAGGCGATGCGCACCGCCTCGCGGCGGCGAAAGCGGCGCAGCACCGAGTGCAGCGCCGCCTCGTCGTCCACCTCCTGTAGACAGTGCTCCAGGCGTTGCCGGTGGCCCGTCTCGCTGTACGGCTCGAAGAGATCGCCGGAGGCGGTCAGATCGTGCAGTAGTTTCGGGTCGTGTTCGGCAATGGCGGAGGCGACGAAGTCGCTGGCCGCCAAGACCCGGGGGAGGGATTCGACCACCCGCGAATCCTCGGGAACCGCCCCGGCCTCGACGGCGGCGGCCAAGTGGGTGTCGGCGATAGATTGCAGGATGGCGGGCAAGGTAGACATGGAGAAAGAGTTTCCCGCCGCAGAGGGGCCGTTGCAATGACGGAATGTACGGTTCGTGCAATTAGAGCCGTTTCACCCACTTCTTGATGCGCTTACCGACCCGCGCCCACCGCTCCAAAGCGGTGCGGCGGTGGAGGCGTGCCACGGCGGGGGGCATCGCCCCGGGGTGGTCCCAGCCGTGCCGCGCCCACGCGTTCCAGTCCTGCTGGGCGGCCCAGCGCCAGAGCGGACTGCCCCGCGTGCCCGGCCGCCGCGTGGCCGCCGCGCCCAGGTCGATCACGATCAGGTGCCCGTCCGGACGGACGATGAGGTTGGCCTGGCGCTTGAGATCGGTGTGGGCCAACCCGCGCCGGTGCATCGCGGCGATGGCGGTGCGCAGGTCGGCCAACGCGGCGGGGGCGTCGGCCACTCCGCCGGGGCTGCGAAGATCACTCCCCCGGGCCTTCGCTCCGGGGTGGTGCTCCAGCACCAGCCACTCCCCCCGGAAGAGGCCGTAACAGCGCGGCAGGCCCGGCGCCCCATCCAGCCTGCGGTAGAGCCGGTGCTCCCGGCGGATCAGCCGGCGGCTCAACCGGCGGAGGAGTCCTTGTCCGGCGGGAGCCTTCACCACCAGCGGCGGATCGTGTTCGGGAAAGAGCCAGACCGCGGACTGGTTGGCCTTGGCCGCACGGCCGGCACCGTCCCGCTCCGCGCGGGACGCCATCAGCGCCTCGACCTCCTCGGCGGTGATCGTGCGATGGGTGCCGGGGGTGTGTCGGTCTTCGCTCAAACGAACGCCTGTCTAGAGGACCCGCATCCCCATCACCACCAGGCCCAGCACCAGCGCCGCCGCGATAACGGGTTCACCGTTGGCGCGCAGGCTCTGGTTGAACGACCAGTGGGTGATGTTCAGCGGGCGGGTGGGCCACTTGGGGAGCAACGCCCACGTCTCGGCGTACCAGCGATCCCACTGCTCGCCGAAGAGCTTGCGCAGCTTGGCGTCTTCTTGGCGGATGGCGGGCGGGTAGTAGAAGGCGGCGAAGAGGATCGCCACCGGCAACATCCAGAGGAGCTGCCCGGCGGCCAGGTAGCCGATGAAGATCAGCGCGTTGCCGACATAGAGCGGGTGGCGCACCAGGGCGTACGGGCCGTCCTGGGCCAACTCCTTGTCCTTCTTGAGGTAGCCGGCGGCCCACAGCCGGAAGACGATCCCGGCGCTGCCGATCACGGCCCCGGCGATATAGAGACCGGGCAGGGTCGGCTCGCTGACTACCGCGATGAGTACCAGTAGCAGAATGCCCAGAGCCTGCCGCGCCTTATGGCGCTTGACGAAGAGCGAGTTCGCCAAACTCTTGGGATTGAGGTTCGGTTTGTCCATGGGGCGGCCGCGGATCCCTTCGGTCAGTAAAGCGGGGGTCAGAAAGCGGGGAATCGTACCACTGGGAGGGGTGGTGCGCTACATCAATGCGGTATCCCACGTATAATGCACGCTGTGAAGATTCAGTTGCCGAATTTCGAATCCGCCCGGGTCCTGGTGGCCGGCGATGTCATGCTCGACCGCTACTGGCACGGCGCCACCGAGCGGATCTCTCCCGAGGCCCCGGTCCCGGTAGTCCACGTGGGCGGCGAGGAGGAGCGGCCCGGCGGCGCCGGCAACGTGGCACTCAACGTCACCGCCCTCGGCGCGGCGGCGACGCTGGTGGCCCCCACCGGCGACGATCCGGCGGCCGATCGCCTGACCGAGCTTCTGGAGCGGGCCGGGGCGCGGGCCCGGCTGCTGCGCCAGGCCGGAGCCTTTACCGTCACCAAGCTGCGGATCATCAGTAAGCACCAGCAACTGATCCGCCTCGACTTCGAGGACGGCTTCCCGGCCCTGGCCGACGACGTCCTGCCCGCCGCCGCCCTGGCCGCGGCGGAGGGCGCCGGGGCGGTGGTGCTTTCCGACTACGACAAGGGCGCGTTGCGCAATCCGCAACCGCTGATCCGGGGCCTGCGGGCCGCCGGTCTGCCGGTCCTGGTGGACCCCAAGGGGCGCGACTTCACCCGTTACGCCGGGGCGAGCCTCATCACCCCCAACCTGCCGGAGTTCGAGGCGG
>SKJZ01000221.1 GCA_007121755.1 Halorhodospira sp.
GCCCGCGCCGAGCGGGAACGCTTCCTCGCCCTCCTCGAAGGTAGGAGCGCACCGTGAGCGGTCACGGCCACTCCCGTTTTCATGTGGCTCCGGGCGGCGCGCTGACCGGGGAACTCCGCGTCCCCGGCGACAAATCGATCTCACATCGGGCCGTGATGCTGGGCGGCGTCGCCGAGGGCGACACGCGGATCACCGGTCTGCTGGAGGGGGAGGACGTCCTCGCCACCGTGGCCGCGTTCCGCGCTCTCGGCGTCCGCATCAGCGGTCCGGAGGGCGGCGCCCTGCTGATCTCCGGCGGCGGCTTCGACGGGCTGCAGCCGCCGCCCGGCCCGCTCGACCTCGGCAATTCGGGCACTTCGATGCGCCTGTTGGCCGGACTGTTCTCCGGCGTCGCCTTCGATACCGAATTGGCGGGCGACGCCTCGCTGTCGCGCAGGCCGATGCGCCGGGTCACCGAGCCGCTGGCCGCCATGGGTGCCTCGATCGAGACCGGCGCGGAGGGCACCGCGCCGCTGCGGATTCACGGCGGCGTCCGGCTGCACGGCATCGACTACCAACTCCCGGTGCCCAGCGCCCAGGTCAAGTCGGCCCTGTTGCTGGCCGGGCTGCGGGCCAAGGGGCAGACCTGCGTGACCGAGCCGGCGCCGACACGGGACCATACCGAGCGGATGCTGGCCGCCTTCGGCTGTCCGGTGGAGCGGCGGGGCAATCGGGTCTGTGTTACCGGCGGGGTGCAGCTGCGGGGGTGCGGGGTCGACATTCCGGCGGATATCTCGTCGGCGGCGTTCTTCCTTGTCGGGGCGACCCTCGCCGAGGGGTCCGACCTGCTTCTCCGGCACGTCGGGTGGAATCCGACCCGGACCGGGGTGGTCGAGATCCTGCGCTTGATGGGGGCCGATATCGAGGCATTGAATGGACGCGATGTCGGCGGCGAGCCGGTGGTCGATTTGCGCGTCCGGTCCGCGCCGTTGCGCGGCATCGATATCCCCGAGGCTCTGGTGCCGCTGGCGATCGATGAGTTTCCCGCCCTCTTTATCGCTGCCGCCTGCGCCCGGGGGGAGACGCGGCTGACCGGCGCAGCCGAGTTACGGGTCAAGGAGTCGGACCGGATCGCGGTGATGGCCGATGTTCTGGAGGTGCTGGGTGCCGAGGCCGAGCCGCGAGCGGACGGTATTCGTATCGTCGGTGGGGATGGATTCGTCGGGGGGCGGGTGAGCAGCCACGGGGATCACCGCGTCGCCATGTCGGCCGCGGTGGCGGCACTGCGGGCGCGGGACGCGATCGTGATCGACGACTGCGGCCCGGTGGCCACCTCCTTCCCCGGTTTTGTAGAGATGGCCGCGGAGGCCGGGTTGAGGGTGAAAGCGCAATGAGTCAAAGCTCGATCGAGGCGTCTGCAGCGGGTGCGGTACCGGTGTTGACCGTGGACGGCCCGAGCGGGGCCGGCAAGGGGACGGTCAGTCAGGCCGTGGTGCGTGAATTGGGTTGGCACTTTCTGGACAGCGGCGCGCTGTACCGCCTCACGGGGCTCTACTGCCTGCGCCAAGGGGTCGACCCCGTGAACGCCGAGGTGGTGGCTGCGTTGGCCGCTGCGTTGCCGGCCGATTTCCGGGTCGATGACGACGGCGAGCACGTCCTGCTGGACGGCGAGGACGTCGGCCGGGAGATCCGCACCGAAGAGGTCGGCGGCCTGGCCTCCCGTGTCGCCGCGATTCCGGAGGTCCGGCAGGCGCTGCTGGAGCGCCAGCGAAGCTTCCGCCGCCCGCCCGGCCTGGTCGCCGACGGCCGCGATATGGGCACGGTGGTCTTCCCCGACGCGCCGGCCAAAGTCTTTCTCACCGCCAGCCCCGAGGAGCGCGCCAAAAGGCGTTATAACCAGTTGAAGGGGTTGGGGGGCAGTGTTAGCCTAGCCGATCTATCCAGGGAAATCGCCGAGCGAGACGAGCGGGACGCATCCCGCGCCACGGCGCCATTGAAGCCGGCTCCGGACGCTGAGTTCATCGATACCACGGATATGAGCATTGACGCGGTTGTGGAACGGGTGGTCCGGTATGTTCGGGATCGCATCGGGATTTCCGGATAACGCGATTATGCGGATGAAACATTTTTAATATGTATGCGGGGGGCGGGTTACGCCCTGTCATTCACCAACAATCACGCGGCCGGAAGTTTCGGTCCTGGGTCAACTAAGCAATGAGCGAAAGTTTTGCGGAGCTTTTCGAGGAGAGCCTTGCCGGTACGGATATGCGGCCGGGAGCCATCGTCAACGCCAAGGTCATGGCCATCGATTCCGAGGAAGTGGTGGTCAATGCCGGACTGAAGTCCGAGGCGGTGATTCCCATCAGCCAGTTCATGGATGAAGCGGGGAATCTGGAGGTCAATGTCGGTGACGAGGTGGAAGTCGCACTGGATACCGTCGAGGACGGATTCGGCGAGACCCGTCTGTCGCGCGAACGGGCCAAGCGCGCCTACGCATGGCGTTTTCTCGAGCAAGCGTACGAGAACGCGGAGACTGTCAACGGTCAAATCAGCGGCAAGGTCAAAGGCGGTTTCACGGTCGATCTGGGCCACATCCGGGCCTTCCTGCCCGGTTCGTTGGTCGATATCCGGCCGGTGCGCGACACTACCTACCTTGAAGGCAAGGATCTCGAGTTCAAGGTCATCAAGCTCGATCCCCGCCGCAACAACGTGGTGGTCTCCCGCCGCGCCGTGGTGGAGGAGGAGTACAGCGCCGAGCGCGAGGCGTTGCTCGAAAAGCTCCAAGAGGGCCAGAGCCTGACCGGCATAGTCAAGAACCTCACCGACTACGGTGCCTTCGTCGACCTCGGCGGCATCGACGGCCTGCTCCATATCACCGATATGGCGTGGCGGCGTGTCAAGAACCCCGCCGAGGTGGTGGAAGTCGGCCAGGAGATCGAGGTCAAGGTTCTCAAGTTCGACCGCGAGCGCAACCGCGTCTCGCTCGGCCTCAAACAGCTCGGCGCCGATCCGTGGGAGGCTATCGCCGCCCGCTACCCGGAAGGGGCGCGGGTGCCTGGCAAGGTCACCAACATCACCGAGTACGGCTGCTTTGTTGAGATCGAGGAGGGCGTCGAGGGTCTGGTCCACGTCTCCGAGATGGACTGGACCAACAAGAACGTCAACCCGGCCAAGGTGGTCGCTGTCGGTGACGAGACTGAGGTCATGATCCTCGACATCGACGAGGAGCGTCGCCGCATCTCCCTCGGCATGAAGCAGTGCCAGCCGAACCCGTGGGACGAGTTCGCCGCCAAGCACGCCAAGGGCGACCGCGTGGTCGGGCAGATCAAGTCGATCACCGACTTCGGTATCTTTGTTGGCCTCGACGGGGGCATCGACGGGCTGGTCCACCTCTCCGATATCTCGTGGAACGAGACTGGCGAGGAGGCAGTGCGCAACTACCGCAAGGGCGACGAGGTGGAGGCCGTGGTCCTCTCTATCGACCCCGAGCGGGAGCGCATTTCTCTCGGCGTCAAGCAGATGGAGCAGGATCCGCTGAGCACCTGGCTGGCGGATAACCCGAAGGGCGCCGTGGTCAAGGGCAAGGTGGCCGCTGTCGAGGCCAAGGGCGCCACCATCGATCTGGGCGGTGAGGTGGAAGGCTACCTTCGGGCCTCCGATCTGGACCGCGAGCGCGTGGAAGATGCCCGCTCCGTGCTCAACGAGGGGGACGAGATCGAGGCCAAGTTCATCGGCGTCGACCGGCGCAATCGCACCGTGAACCTGTCCGTCAAGGCCAAGGACGTGCAGGAGGACAGCCGGGCCGTGGAGGAGCACTCCGCGAAGCCTGGTCCCAGTGCGGGCACTACGCAATTGGGCGATCTGCTCAAGGAGCAGATGGACAGTCAGGACCAGTAATATTCGTAGCGGCGCCCCGGCGGGGCGCCGCCCTCGATTCCACTGCTGGCGTAAAGGTACGGTAGTCCATGACCAAGTCCGAGTTGATCGACGCCATTGCCGGCAAACAGGCCCATCTGGCCCATAAGGATGTGGAAGTGGCGGTAAAGACGTTGTTGGAGCACATGAGTGAGGCGCTGTCCAACGGGCGGCGTATCGAGATCCGCGGCTTCGGCAGCTTTTCACTGCACTACCGCCCGGCGCGCGTCGGCCGCAACCCGAAAACGGGGGAACCGGTGGCGCTTCCGGCGAAACACGTGCCACACTTTAAGCCTGGCAAGCAATTGCGCGAGCGCGTCAATGGGGAATCTTCCGGTTCCTGAAGACGTGCCGGAACTGGAGTAATTTTCACGCCATGAGACGCGTTGTCGCCCTGATCGGAATCCTTCTACTGGTGTTGCTCGGGCTGGCGTTCGCGGTCCTCAATGCTGATTCGGTTGAGCTCGATCTCTTCCTGGTCGAGTTCACCACCCCCCTCTCTCTGGCTTTGGTCGGCACGTTGTCCGCCGGTGCGATTTTGGGGGTTGGGGCCAGCATGGCCGTAGTCTGGAAGCACCGCCGGCGGGCGGCCAAAATGCAGCGTCAAGCCAAAGATTTGGAACGCGAGTTGAAGGCGTTGCGCCGGATGCCTATCCGCGGCGGCGATTAGTCCGATGTTTGAACTCCTGTGGCTGCTGCTCCCGGTGGCCGCCTTCTCCGGATGGTGGATAGGTCGCCGGGGTCCGCGTGGAGAACGGGATGACGACTCCTTCGGTGCGGTTCCCGAGGCGTACTTTCAGGGTCTAAACTATCTGCTCAATGAGGAGCGGGATAAGGCGCTCGACCTCTTTACGCGCATGGTTGAGGTCGACAGCGACACGGTCGAGACCCACCTGGCGCTCGGTAGCCTTTTCCGGCGGCGTGGCGAGGTCGATCGTGCCATCCGCATTCATCAAAACCTCATTGCTCGACCCACCCTGACACGCCGTCAACGCACTTACGCGCTGCTAGCGTTGGGTGAGGACTACATGAAGGCCGGCCTCTTCGACCGCGCCGAGAAGCTCCTCACTGAAGTTGTCTCCCACAAGACCCACGCCGAGCAGGCGCTGCGCCACTTGGTGACCATCTACGAGCGTGAGAAGGAGTGGGGTAAGGCGATGGACGCCGCCCTCCATCTGCAGCGTCTTGAGGGCGGGGGTTACACCGTGCGTATCGCGCAGTTTCATTGCGAGCAGGCGCAGGAGGCGATGGCGGCGGCCGACACCAATCGGGCGCGCTCCCTGCTGCGCCAAGCATTGAGCCACGACCCGGCGTGCGTCCGCGCCAGCCTGCTGACCGGGGATCTGGAGCGCGGCCTGGGGCGCCACCGCGTGGCGCTCAAGGCGTACCACCAGATCGCCCGCCAGGATCGCGCCTTTGTGCCGGAGGCGTTGGACGGCCTGGAGGCAAGCTACCGCGCGCTCGGCAAGCCGGGGCAGTTAGAGGCGTATCTGCGCGATCTGGCCGGGCAGTATCCCGCCGGTCCGGTGGTCACCCGGCTGGCCGATCTTATTCGGGAGCGGCTGGGCACCGAGCAGGCGATTGACGAACTTTCACGGCTGTTGCGGCACAATCCGACGCTGGTTGGGATTCGGCGGCTCGTCGACTTGACGCGCAGCGTCGGTGAGCCGATCGGTCCGGCGGAACTCGATATTCTGCTGGAGCTTTTCGACCACTTAGAGATGGGAAAGCCGCACTACCGGTGTCAAGCGTGCGGATTCTCGGGCAGGGCACTCTTCTGGCAGTGTCCGGGCTGCAAGTCGTGGGCGAGCATGCGGCCCGCCGCGGAGAAGGAGCCAGCCTGATCCGGCTCCAGGCGGAAGGCGAGGAGCGCAGTGGGTCGCCTTGGACGGTACCCCGCCCCGCTCCAACGCGTCCCAACCAGCCACCGGATCAGGCTGGCTCCTTCTCCGCGGCGGGCCGCATGCTCGCCCACGACTTGCAGCCCGGACA
>SKJZ01000101.1 GCA_007121755.1 Halorhodospira sp.
CTTGCGACTTGCGACTTCCAACTTGCGACTTCCAACTTATAACTTATAACTTCGGAGCGTTAATAATATGTCCGAGATTCGCACCACCATTGAGGAGGCGTTCGAGCGCCGTGACCAGTTGGCCCCCGCCAACGCGCCGGCGGAGGTTCGGAACGCCGTGGATGAAGCCCTCGCCCGCCTGGACCGAGGGGAGGTCCGGGTGGCCGAGCCCACCAGCGACGGCTGGCAGGTCAACCAGTGGCTGAAGAAGGCGGTGCTGCTCTCCTTCCGCCTCAACGACAACCATTTGATGCGCGGCGGGGTCACTAACTTCTTCGACAAGGTGCCGCTGAAATTCGCCGATTGGGGCGAGCAGGCGCTGCGGGAGTCGGGAGTGCGCGTGGTGCCCCCGGCGACCGCCCGGCGGGGGAGTTACATCGCCCCCGGCGCGGTCCTCATGCCCTCCTATGTGAATATCGGCGCCTATGTCGACGAGGGCACCATGGTCGACACTTGGGCCACCGTTGGCTCGTGCGCGCAAATCGGCAAGAACGTCCACCTCTCCGGCGGTGTCGGCATCGGCGGTGTCCTCGAGCCGCTGCAGGCCGGCCCGACCATCATTGAAGACGACTGCTTCATCGGCGCCCGCTCCGAAATCGTGGAAGGTGTCGTCGTCGAACGCGGGGCGGTGATCTCCATGGGGGTCTATATCGGCCAGAGCACCAAGATCTACGACCGCGAGAGCGGCGAGATCCACCAGGGCCGGGTACCGGCCGGGGCTGTGGTGGTTCCGGGCAACCTGCCGGCCAAGGACGGCACCCACAGCCTCTACTGCGCGGTCATTATCAAACGCGTGGACGAGAAGACCCGCGCCAAGGTGGGCATTAACGAGTTGTTGCGTCCGTGATGGATTCGCCAACTCTGGAATTGGCCCGGGCGCTGGTCCGCCGGCCCTCGATCACCCCCAAGGACGCGGGCTGTCAGACGCTGCTGGCCGAACGGTTGAGCGCGGCCGGGTTCACAGTGGAGGAGCTCCCTTTCGGCGAAGTCTCCAACCTGTGGGCCAGACGGGGGACGGCCGCCCCGCTACTCTGCTTTCTCGGACACACCGATGTCGTTCCCACCGGACCGGAGTCGGCGTGGAGCCATCCGCCGTTTCAACCAGTGGTCGAGGACGGCTACCTATACGGCCGCGGAACGGCGGACATGAAGGGGAGCGTCGCCGCCTTCACGACCGCGGTGGAGCGTTTTGCAGCCTCTCACCCCGGCCACACCGGCTCGGTGGCGGTACTGATTACCAGCGATGAGGAAGGACCCGGAGTCGACGGGGTCAGGCGCGTAATGGAGACCCTGGGCGAACGGAACGACTTCATCGACTACTGCCTGGTCGGTGAGCCTTCGAGCCACGACACCCTTGGCGACGAGATCAAGGTCGGCCGGCGGGGATCCATCACTGGACGGTTGACTGTCCACGGAGAACAGGGGCACGTGGCCTATCCGGACGCCGCATTCAATCCGATCCACGCGGCGGCTCCCGCGTTGGCCGAACTGATCGATATCCGGTGGGACGAGGGGGACGAACTCTTTCCGCCCACGACGTTGCAAATCTCGAACATCCACGCTGGCACCGGGGCGGACAACGTCATCCCCGGTGAAGCCGAGGTGGTATTCAACCTGCGCTACTCGCCCGCCATAACCGCCGCCGGCATTCAAGAACGGGTCGGCGCGTTGCTCCAACGCCACCGGCTCCCCCACACGCTGGAGTGGCGCCACTCGGGATCCCCGTTCGTCACTCGCGGCGGCGCCTTGGTGGAAGCAATCAGCGCTGCGGTGGAGCGGCGCACCGGGTCCGCTCCGATCCGCTCCACCGGAGGGGGCACTTCGGACGGCCGTTTCGTCGCACCCACCGGGAGCGAGGTGGTAGAACTCGGCCCGGTGGGTGCGACCATCCATAAGGTCAACGAGCGCGTGGCGGCAGCCGACCTGGACGCCCTGTCGGAGATCTACGAGGACATTCTAAGGCGGTTACTGGTGGACCGGTCCGCCGGAAGTTACTAACCGCTCATGGCCTGGGAGAGTCCGGGCAGATTCCGGGAGAACTCCGGTAGGGTCTGGGGCTTCCCCCAGAAGAAGCCCTGCCCCCGATCACAGCCCTCCCGGTGGAGGAAGGGCGGCTGCACCTCAGTCTCCACACCTTCGGCAATGACCTTCAGGTTCAATGCCCGGGCCATCGCAATCATGGCGCGCACGATGGTGACCGAGTCGGCGTCGTGCGGCAGGTTCCGAACGAAGCTCTTGTCGATCTTGATCTGGTCGACCGGCAATTCCCGGAAGTGCCGCGCCGACGAGCAGCTTGTGCCGTAGTGGTCGACGGCCACGCTCACCCCCAATTCGCGAAGTGGGTGCAACCGGCGGCGGACCTGATACCAATCACCGAGCAACTGCTCTGTGACCTCCAACTCCAACCGATCTCCGGGCAGTCCCGTCTCATCCAGCACCGCCCGCACGGAATCGACCAACTGCCCGCACTCGATCTGAGAAGACCCCAGATTGATGGCCACGCGGCCGAAATCGATGCCGTCATCCAGCCACATCCGGGCCTGGCGGCAGGCGGCACGCAGCACCCACTCGCCCAAACGGACGATCTGACCGCTCTCCTCGGCCAACGGGATGAAGCGATTGGGCGGCAACAGCCCGCGCTCCGCGTGATTCCACCGCACCAACGCCTCGACGCCCGCCAAACGGCCGTCGGCCAACTCAATCTGCGGCTGGTACTGCA
Organism: Halorhodospira sp.; assembly: GCA_007121755.1. Lineage (GTDB taxonomy): Bacteria > Pseudomonadota > Gammaproteobacteria > Nitrococcales > Halorhodospiraceae > SKYL01. The sequence continues at coordinate 2,759 of SKJZ01000101.1, forward strand.
ACACGAATTGCTCATGCTCGATGGCCCAATGCAGCTCCTGGCGCAGGCACTCCCGCTCCCGCGCGCGATGGGTCAGATCCTCCGTATAGAACCGGTACATATTGCGGCCTTCCTCCTTGGCCCGATACATGGCGGCATCCGCCTTGCGCAGGAGTTCCGGGGCGGTATCGCCATCCCGGCTCGAAATACTGATACCGAGACTGGCGGAGATGCGGATAATCCGGCCGGCGATCTCATAAGGCTCCCCCAGCGCACGCACCACCCGTTCGGCGAGGACGGCCACATCCTCAATACGCTCCAGGTTTTCCACAAGGATCGTAAACTCGTCACCGCCTATGCGGCCAACCGTATCCTCAACGCGGACCAGTTGATTCAGCCGCTCGGCAACGGACTGCAACAGCGCATCCCCCCAGTGGTGGCCCAGAGAGTCGTTGACCCGCTTGAAGCCGTCCAAATCGAGGAAGACGACACCGACGGGGCGTCGCTGCCGCTTCCCGGAAGAGAGCGCCTTGTTCAGTAACTCCTCGAACTGCCTCCGATTCGGCAACTCGGTAAGCGAATCGTGGTGCGCTTCATGAATCAACTTTCGCTCCGCCTCCTTGACCCGTGAGATATCCCGCACGACCGCCTGCACGATCTGCTCGCCATCGATACGCAGACGGCTCAGTACCACATCAGCCGGGAACTCCAATTCGGTATCCTGCCGCCGGCAGGTCCACTCGAACTGCTGGCGTCCCTGCTCCAGTGTCTCCTGGACCAATTGATTGGCGAGGGTGACGGAGTCGGTACCGTCCAATTGGTCCGGCGCCGACAGATCCCCCAGGCACTTACCGTAGAGTTGATCGGGCGACCGGCAGCCGAACAGGCGCAAAGCCGCCCGATTGCACTCAACGATCCGGCGCCGCTCCATTAGCAATACCGCGTCAGGGGTCTCCTCGAACAGGGCCCGATAGCGAGCCCCCTGGGCATCCTCCCTGTCGCCCCGCAACGACCGGCGTCCGGTGACGTCTTCCATGGTCCCAACGAGGCGCAGCGGCTCTCCGTCTTCATCGAAAATTGCCGCGGCCATATGGCGGACGCGTTTTTCCTGTCCATTGACCGCCACCAAACGATGCACCATGTCGCACGGCACCCCTTCCAGCGCGTCGTCAATGGCCCGTTGGAAAGTCTCCCGTTCTTCGGGGTGGACGGTATCTAAAAACAGCTTGGAATCCGGCACGCCAGCCCGCTCGGGCAAGCCGAGAATATGATAGACCTCATCCGACCAACGCATCCGGTCGACCAGGACGTCCCACTCCCAACTGCCCAACGGAGCGGTCTCGCCTGACACCGGAGGCTGATTGGCAACTACCATCGCATATCACCCCTTCCAGCCTAAATTCGGACCCACCCTGCGGCGGTCCGTGCCGGACGGGCTCTCATAACGCGCTGACGAATCACACCTCTCACGCTGCTAAGCCCTAGGGTACCGATCGAGAAGAGGCGTACTATGTACGCCACCCAACACAAACCGAAAAAATAGTGCCTACCGGCAGATACGGCGAGAAAAAGTGCTTAACAATAAGCCCCGAGAAGGCGATCGTACTCCTGCCGCACGACCCGATAACACTCACACGCCCGCTCTTCCATTCCGTCGCGATCGAGCAGTGTGATATGCCCGCGGCTGTACTTAATCAAACCTGCCTCCTGGAGCTTGCGCGCGGCGCAAGTGACACCCTCCCGCCGCACGCCAAGCATGTTGGCGATCAACTCCTGAGTCATCACCAAATGGTCGGAACCCATGCGGTCGAAACTCAGAAGCAGCCAGCGGCAGAGCTGCTTGTCCACCGTGTGATGGCGGTTACAGACCACGGTCTGACCCATTTGCACCATTAACGCCTGCGTGTACCGGAGCAGCAGCCGCTGCAGGGCGCCTCCCCGGGCAAACTCTTCCTTGACTACACGGGCCGGCAACCGAATCGCGGTTAACTCGCCCTGGACCACGCCCCTGTTGGGACTCCGTTCCCCTCCCATGAAGAGGACAACACTTTCCACCCCTTCGTTCCCTATGACCGATATTTCACCGCACGACCCATCCTCCATAAGGTTGAGCAGCGAAATAATCCCAGACAGTGGAAAGTAGACATATTTCAGAGGGGCATTCGGTTCATGAATTACCGACCCGAGAGGTAATTCCACACGCTCAAAGCGGGAACGAATTCTCGCCAATTCCTCGTCGGGGAGCGCGGCTAGGATTCCGTTAGCCTTGTGTCTACGATCGGCTATGTGCATCGCTTCTCCGGATCGACTTATTGATCTTATTTGCAGAATAGCCACATCGAGTGGATAGATATGTGCGTTAACGCACAATAATTAGACTAGTTTAATTATAGGCTTAACGGATCGACGGGCACTACGATAATTTCTTACAGGGCCCCCACCCCCCGAGCACCGGTTTTTCGAGGTTCCCTACCGTATCTTGGCCTTCCAGATGATCGGCTCCAAGCGACCGCATCTGGCGCAGAATCCATTGCTGACGCTGGCGCACGTAGGCGGTGGGCGCATCGACCCGGAACCGCTTTGGATTGGGCAGGACAGCGGCCAACAACGCCGCTTCGTGGGGAGTGAGGGTGGCGGCGGGCTTGCTGAAGTAGTGCTGAGACGCCGCCTCGACCCCGTAGAGGTGGGCATCCCATTCGGCGATATTCAGATAGACTTCGAGGATTCGGTCCTTCGACCAAAACAGCTCGATAAAAACCGTGAACCACGCCTCCATCCCTTTGCGGAACAGGCTGCGCCCGTGCCAAAGGTAGAGGTTTTTGGCAACCTGCTGGGAGATCGTGCTCGCCCCTCGTAACCGGCCACCGCGCAGAGCCTCGGCCACCGCCTCCCGGACGGCCCCGGTGTCGAACCCACGGTGATACGGAAAGTGCTGATCCTCGGCGGCGACGGCGGCCAATCGCATGGCCGGGGCGATCTCCTCCAGCGGCACCCACTGGTGGCGGACCGTCACCCCGTCACGCCGTTCGTGGCCCAGCTCGGCAAATAGATTCTGGAGCATAAAGGCCGACCCCGCCGGATCGACCCAGCGTAGCGGCACCACCAGCAGCAGCGTCATGACCAGCGCGCCGACCACGCTGTAGAGAAGAACACGGGGCAGCGTCCGAATCAGCCGGCCAAGCGCGCCGCGCAAGAAACCGCCCACTAGCCGGCGCCGGATGGCCATCGACCGGTCGCGGTTACCGCTCCCCCGAAGCGTGCCCGCCGATCCCCAACACGTCGCGCATGTTGTACAACCCCGGCGCGCGGCCCACGACCCAATGGGCGGCGCGAACGGCTCCGGCGGCGAAGGTGGCACGGCTGGAGGCGCGGTGGGTAAGCTCCAATCGCTCGCCCTCTCCGGCGAAGAGCACGGTATGCTCGCCGACGATGTCCCCGGCCCGAATGGTCTCGAAGCCGATGGTCTGACGCGCCCGCGGCCCGGTGTGGCCTTCACGGCCGTAGACGGCGCACGCCGAGAGATCACGCCCGGTCGCGCCAGCCACCGCCTCACCCAAATGCAACGCTGTACCGGAGGGCGCATCGACCTTGTGGCGGTGGTGGGCCTCAATGATCTCCACATCGACGGAGTGGCCGAGCACCGCCGCCGCTTGTTCGACCAATGCGGTGAGCAATGTCACCCCGGTCGAGTAGTTGGGCGCTTGCACAACCGGCAGGGCCTCGCTCAGATTCTCCACCGCCCGTTGCTCCCGGGGACCGAGACCGGTCGTGCCCAACACCAAGGCGCATCCGGCTGCCCGGCAGGCCGCGGCCACGGCTGGCGTGGCCTCCGGCAGCGTGAAATCGATCACCACATCGGCCTCGGCCACGGCGGTGGCCGGATCGTCGGTGACCGGCAGCCCGACGGCGCCGATACCGGCCAACTCTCCGGCGTCCATGCCGACGACATCGCTGCCGGGGCGGTCCACGACGGCGCTCAGCACAGCCCCTCCATCGCGATGGATCACATCGACCAGCATCCGCCCCATGCGCCCCGCAGATCCGATGACCGCGATCCTTATCGCCGTACCTGTCATAGCCGCCACTCCTCCAGGAACTGTTTGACCCGGTCGAGCCAGGAAGAGGTCTGCGGGGTATGGCTAACCGATGTCGTTTCGAGGCTGCGCCCGAACTCCTCCAATTGCTCCCGCTGCTCCTTATTCAGATTCACCGGGATCTCCACCTGGACGCGGCAGAGCAGATCACCCTGGCGATCGCCACGCACAGTCTTCACCCCCTTGCCGCGAAGCCGGAAGACACGCCCCGGCTGAGTACCGGCGGGGATACGCAGATTGACCCGCCCATCCATGGTAGGAACTTCCACCTCGCCGCCGAGGGCGGCGGTAACGATGTCGACCGGCACGTCGCACCGCAGATCCGCCCCGTCGCGCTCGAAGAACTCGTGGGCCGCAACCACGACCTGCACATAGAGATCGCCGGGCGGTCCGCCGCGCTCTCCCGGCTCGCCCTCACCCGAGAGGCGGATACGGTCTCCGGTATCCACCCCGGCCGGGATACGGACATTGAGCGTCTTCCGGTCTTCCACCCTGCCACGTCCGCGGCACTGAATACAGGGATTGGTGATAATGGTGCCGCTCCCGCCGCAGCGGGGACAGGTCTGCTGGATCGAAAAGAACCCTTGCTGGACCCGGACATCGCCGTGTCCGCGGCAAGTCGGGCAGGTATCGGCCTTGCCGCCGCCCTTGACTCCGGAGCCCTTGCACGTGCCGCACTCGACATGGGTCGGCACCCGTATCTGGGCCTCGGTGCCATGCACCGCGTCCTCCAGGCTCAATTCCAGGTTGTAGCGCAGATCGGCACCGCGATAGGCCCGGTGCCGAGCACCGCCGCCCCTGGCGCCGAAGATATCGCCGAAGACATCGGAAAAGATGTCCGAAAAGTCGGGCCCGCCCGGCCCGCCGCCAGGGTGGCCGCCCATGGACGGATCGACACCGGCGTGCCCGAACTGATCGTAAGCGGCGCGCTTTTGCGGATCGGAGAGGATCTCGTAAGCCTCTTTGGCCTCCTTGAACTTCTCCAGCGCCTCGTCATTATCGGGATTACGGTCCGGATGGTGCTTCTGAGCCATCCGCCGGTAGGCCTTCTTGATCTCCGCGTCGGAGGCATTTTTTGAGACTCCCAGCGCCTCGTAGTAATCCCGCTTCGCCATAAATCCCGTCTCCGTGCCCCTGGCACCAACCGTAGAGGGGCAGGATGATGGCCCACCCCGCCACTTCACTCAAGCGGCGCAACGCTCTGCCGCGGGGCGCCACCACGCCCCACGGCAGAGTCATAGACGCGCCTTACTTCTTCTGGTCTTCGTCCTTAACCTCCTCGAACTCGGCGTCGACCACGTCGTCGTCGCCAGACTTCCCGCCGCCGGTCTCGGCCGACGCCTGGTCCGCCCCTTCCCCAGTCGCGGCGGACTCCGACTCCTGCTGGTACATCTTCTCGGCCAGCTTGCCGGACTTCTCGGCCAACGCTTGGGTCTTCTGCTCGATGGCATCCTTGTCGTCGCCCTTCATGGCCTCTTCCAACTCGCCGATGGCGTCCTCAACGCCCTGCTTCTCGGCGGCGTCGATCTTGTCGCCATACTCGCTCAGCGCCTTGCGGGTGGCGTGGATCATAGAGTCGGCCTGATTGCGGGTCTCAACCAATTCCCGCTGACGCTTGTCCTCCTCGGCGTGCTCCTCCGCCTCGCGCACCATGCGCTCGATCTCGTCCTCGTTGAGCCCTGACGACGCCTTCACCTGGATGCCGGTCTCCTTGCCGGTCGCCTTGTCCTTCGCCGACACATGGAGGATACCGTTGGCGTCGATATCGAAGGTGACCTCAATCTGCGGCACCCCGCGCGGCGACGGCGGGATGTCGGTGAGGTCGAAACGGCCCAGCGACTTGTTGTCCTTGGCCATCTCCCGCTCACCCTGGAGGACGTGGACCGTTACTGCGGTCTGGTTATCCTCAGCGGTGGAGAAGGTCTGGTTCGCCTTGGTCGGGATGGTGGTGTTCTTCTCGATGATCTTGGTCATCACCCCGCCCAGGGTCTCGATCCCGAGCGAGAGGGGGGTGACGTCCAGCAGCAGCACGTCTTTGACGTCGCCACCCAGCACCCCGCCCTGGATCGCCGCGCCCACGGCCACCGCCTCATCGGGGTTCACGTCCTTGCGGGGCTCCTTGCCGAAGAAGCTCTTCACCGCCTCCTGGACCTTGGGCATGCGGGTCTGGCCGCCCACCAGGATGACGTCGTCGACCTCGGACGCCGACAAGCCGGCATCCTTGAGCGCGGTCTTGCACGGGGCGATGGTCCGCTCCACCAGGTCTTCGACCAGCGACTCCAGCTTGGCCCGGGTCAGTTTGATGGCCAAGTGCTTGGGTCCCGTCTGGTCGGCGGTGATGTACGGCAGATTGACCTCCGTCTGCTGGCCGGAGGAGAGCTCCACCTTGGCCTTCTCGGCCGCCTCGCGGAGCCGCTGCATCGCCAACGGATCGGTGGAGAGATCCATGCCCTGATCCTTCTTGAACTCCTGGATCAGGTAGTCCATGACCCGCTTGTCGAAGTCCTCGCCGCCGAGAAAGGTGTCGCCGCTGGTGGAGAGCACCTCGAACTGCTTCTCGCCGTCGACCTCGGCGATCTCGATGATGGAGATATCGAAGGTGCCGCCGCCCAGGTCGTAGACGGCCACCTTTTTGTCGCCACCCTCCTTGTCCAGGCCGTAGGCGAGCGCCGCGGCGGTCGGCTCGTTAATGATGCGCTTGACCTCAAGGCCGGCGATCTTGCCGGCGTCCTTCGTCGCCTGGCGCTGGGAATCATTAAAGTAGGCCGGGACGGTGATCACCGCCTCGGTGACCTCTTCGCCGAGGTAGTCCTCGGCGGTCTTCTTCATCTTCATCAACGTGCGCGCGGAAATCTCCGGCGGCGCCATCTTTTTACCCTGGACCTCGACCCAGGCGTCGGCGTTGTCCGCCTTGACGATCTTGTACGGCATCTCCTCGATGTCGCGCTTGACCACGTCCTCGTCGTACCGGCGCCCGATCAGACGCTTGACGGCGTGGACCGTGTTCTGCGGGTTGGTCACCGCCTGACGCTTGGCCGGCGCCCCGGTGAGCACCTCCCCGTCGTCGGCGAAAGCCACTACGGAAGGAGTGGTGCGATCGCCCTCCGCGTTCTCGATCACACGGGCCCGATTGCCCTCCATGACCGCCACGCAGGAGTTGGTCGTACCCAGATCGATGCCGATAATCTTACCCATAATTCGCTCCTGATCGCCTTAATTGTTCCTCACGGGCCGCTCTGCCCGGTTAGTGAGGGGCGCGGCCCCCATTTTCAAGGGGCCGCCCTGGAATTCATGCCTGTTCGTCAATGCGCCCGCCGGCGCCGGATGGCGGGCCGTCGGCCTGTTTCGCCACCATCACCATGGCCGGGCGCAGCAGGCGGTCCTGCAACCGGTATCCCTTCTGCACCACATGGACCACCGTATTGGGCTCCTGATCGTTGGTCGCCTGCATGGCCATCGCCTCGTGATACTCGGGATCGAAACGCTCGCCCCGGGGATCGATCTCTTCGATCTCGAACCGCTCCATGACTTGGTTCAGCATCTTGAGGGTCAGTTCGGTCCCCTCCAGCAGCTTCTGCGGATCGGCATCGCCCTCCTGCGCCGCCTGGACGCCCATCTCCAGGCTGTCCTTGACCTGCAATAGGTCGGCCGCCATCTTCTCGATCCCTTGCCGCCGGGCGTGGTCCACATCCTTCTTGGCCCGCCGCTGCGCGTTCTCCAACTCGGCCCGCGCCCTCAGGAACTGGTTCCAGTTCTCTTCGGACTGTGCCTCCGCGGCGGCCAGCGCCTCTTCAAGTTCTCCGATCCGCTCTTCAGCCAGCGATTCGGCTTCCTCGCCACCGGCGCCCGGCTCCGGCCCGGCGATCCCCTCTTCACCGGGGGCCGCAGCATCGCCAGCCCCGGCATCCCCGGCTTGCAAGACTTCGTCGCCTTCGCGGAGCGGGTTCTCGTCCCGCTCCTCCGGCGCCGACCCGCCGGCTGGACCGGGCCGCGCCTGATCCTGACGGGAAGATTCGCGATCCCGTGTTTTCTGTTTGCTCATCACAAAAACTCCATTGGTCTTCAATACCCCCGATGAAGACGGTCGTAGACGGGCCCGGCTTTACGCTCAGCCCACGCCCGACTCATTGGGGGCACATCGACACCGATTCAAGGACGCGAAGGGTTCAACGCCGCTCCCAACAGCTTGGCGGTCACATCGACGATCGGGACCACCCGGTGGTACGGCATCCGTGTCGGACCGATCACACCCAGCACGCCGACCGGCTCATGCTCCACGGCATAGCGCGCGGTCACCAGGGAGAGCCCATCGAAGACCTCATAGCCGGCTTCCTGCCCGATGAAGATCTGCACGCCGTCCGCGGCGACACAGCGATCGAGCACGTGGAGGATGTCGCGCTTCCGGGTAAAGGCTTCGAAGAGCCGGCGCAACCGCTCCACATCGGAGAGTTCCTCGAACTCCATCAGGTTGGTCTGGCCGGCCACGATATAGCCCTCCTCGTCCCCTCCCTCGGAGAATGCCTTCTCCCCGACCTCCAGCGCCGTCGACATCAAGTGATCCAGCTGCTCGCGCTCGGCTTGCATCGCGTCCAGCAAGCGCCGCCGCACCGTGGTCACATCCTGACCGGCAAACTCGGCGTTCAGATAGTTGGCCACCTGCTGCAATTCCGACTCGGTAAACGAACGGTCGGTATGGATGACCCGATTCTGGACCTCACACTGATTCACCACCATGATCGCCAGAACACGCTGCTCGGTGAGCGGCAGGAACTCGACGTGTCGCAGCGCCGCGTGATTGCGGCGCGGTAAAGTAACCACCCCGGCCAAGTGGGTTAAGTGGGAAAGCAGTGTGGAGGCAGTATCCACCAATCGCTCCCGTCCGCCCTCGCCGCTCTCCCCTAGACGCTGGCGCAACTCCTCGACCGACTCGTCGGCCAGGGGCTGGACTTGCAACAAGGAGTCGACATAAAAACGGAACCCCTTGTCGGTGGGTATGCGACCGGACGAGGTGTGAGGGGAGGCCAGATAGCCGAGATCCTCCAAATCCGCCATGACATTACGAACTGTGGCGGCGCTGAGCGGGATATCGGCCTCCCGGGCCAGGGTGCGCGAGCCGACCGGTTGGCCGTCCCGGACATAACGATGCACCAAAGCACGGAGCATCGTCCGCGCGCGGTCACTGAGCTGAAGATCCTCTCGCGGCATCATGGTTTTCAGATCCGACGGTGCGTCGTGCAAGAGACTCGGTGTTAGCACTCTACACCCGCGAGTGCTATCGAGCCATTATCAGTATCGGGCCCATGAGCGTCAAGGAACCTTGACCGTCCCCGACAGGGCGTCAATTGGCGGCCCGCCGCGTCCATGGTAACGTCCCCGGCCATGACCCAACACGCCAGCGCCTTTGCCACCGTCGGCATCACCGGCAAACCGGGCGATCCCTCGGTCGCCGAAACCGTCTCCCGCCTGCTGCCTCTCCTGACCCGGCGGAAATGCCGCATCCTACTGGATGCCGAGACCACCGCCGCCAATGCCGGCGGCGCCGCAAAGGCGGTCCCGCGCGGCGAGTTGGCCGCCGGCGCGGATCTTGTCATCGCCGTAGGCGGCGACGGCACGCTGATTAACACGGCCCGCTCCCTGGCGAACCGGGACGACGTGGCGCTCATGGGCATCAATCGCGGGCGGCTGGGCTTTCTGGTAGACGTGGCCCCGGAACGGCTGGAGGAGGACGTGCAGCACGTGCTCCGCGGGGACTGCATTGTCGAGGAGCGGATGCTCCTCTCCGCCGAAGTCCGGCGCGACAGCAACGACTCAGTCGTCAGCTCCAGCCTGGCGGTCAACGACGTCGTGGTCCACCGCTGGGATACCGCCCGCATGGTGGAACTCACCACCCACATCGACGGCGAACTGCTCAACCACCACCGCTCCGACGGCTTGGTGGTGGCGACCCCGACCGGCTCAACGGCTTACGCGATGGCCGGCGGCGGCCCCATCACCCACCCCCGCTTGAAGGCCATGGTGCTGGTGCCGATCTGTCCGCACACGCTGAGCAATCGCCCGCTGGTGGTGGACGCGACCAGCCGGGTCGAGGTCCGGGTCAGCCCCGAACACACCCACCACGTTCGGGTAAGCTGTGACAGCCAGGAGGATCTGGGCGTAGTGGAGGAGAGCCGGCTGGTGATACGCAGCCATCCGACGCCACTGCGCCTGGTCCATCCACCCGGCTACGGTTACTTCGATATCCTCCGGGCCAAGCTCGGCTGGGGAGGGCCGTCCGGCGGCGGATCGAGATCACAGAAGCGGTAGGGAGGCTGCGTGCTCAAGGAGATCCACATCCGTGATTTCGCCATCGTCCACCACTTGAATCTGGAGCTGGGCGAAGGCATGAACGTCCTGACCGGCGAGACCGGCGCAGGCAAGTCGATCCTGCTCGGCGCGCTCGGGCTCTGCCTGGGCGACCGCGCGGCGGCAGACTCGATCCGCTCCGGGGCGGATCGCGCCGAGGTCAGCGCCGTCTTCGAACCCTCCGGCGATACCGGGATCCACGACTGGCTGGCCGAACACGAACTCGACGACGGCGGCGACGCGGTCATCGTGCGCCGGGTCATCCAGGATGGGGGGCGCTCCCGCGGATTCATCAACGGCACCCCGGTGTCGTTGCAGTTGCTACGGAAGCTGGGCGAACAGTTGGTCGATATTCACGGCCAGCACGCCCACCAGTCCTTGCTGCGGACCGCCATGCAGCGTCAACTGATCGACGCCTACGCCCGCGCCGACGAGCCGCTGGCAGCGGTCCGCGCGGCGCATGCCCGGTGGCGGGAGATCGAAGAGGCGTTGGAACGGCTGGAGGGGACCGGGGCCAACTATGAAGAGCGCCTGGACCTGTTGCGCTACCAGGTCGGCGAATTGGAAGGCGCATCGCTCAGCGCCGAGGAGATCGCCAACCTGGAGGCGGAGCACCGCCGCTTGGCCCATGCCGGCGACCTGATCGCGACCGCCCACTCCCTGCTAGCGGCGCTCTACGACGACGACCAGTCGGCCCAGACCACCCTAGGACGGGCGATTCGCGAGCTGGAGGAGCGGCGCGGGTTCGACCCCGCCCTGGCCGAAGCCGACGATCTCTTCCAGAGCGCCCTCACCCACCTCAACGAGGGGTGTGACGCCCTGCGCCGCTTCGCCGACTCGCTTGACGCCGACCCTGAACGGCTGGCCGAGCTGGAACGGCGGATCGCCACCTTGAAGGACTTGGCGCGCAAGCACCGGGTCGGGATGGAGGAACTGCCCGAGACCCTGGAGCGGCTGCGGGCCGAACTGGAAGATTTGGAGGGGGCCGAGCACCGATTGCAAGAGCTGCGCGAGGCGCGGCAGGAGGCCGCCGACGACTACCGCCGCACCGCGGAGACGCTCTCGGAGATCCGGCGGGACGCCGCCGGACGGCTGGCCGATGAGGTCGCGGCGCTGCTGGCGGATCTCGGCATGGCCAAGGCGGAGTTGCTGCCGCGGGTCGAGTTCGATACCGACGCGCGGCCCACCGCCCACGGCTCCGACCGTATTGAACTCCACGTCCGCACCAACCCCGGACAGCCGCCGGGGCCGTTGTCGAAGATCGCCTCCGGCGGCGAACTCTCCCGGCTGGGCTTGGCGGTGCAGGTAGCCACCATCTCCCGTGCCGGAGCGATTCCCACCCTGATCTTCGATGAAGCCGACGCCGGCATCGGCGGCGCGGTCGCCGAGGTGGTGGGCCGGATGTTGAGTACACTGGGCGGGCGCCACCAGGTCCTCTGCGTCACCCATCTGCCCCAGGTCGCCGCTCAGGCCGAACACCACTTTCACGTAGCGAAGGCGAGCGAAGGGGAAGAGACGCGGACCACAGTGATTCCGCTCGCTCAGGAAGAGCGGGTGGAGGAAGTGGCGCGGATGCTGGGCGGGGTGGAGATCACTGACCACGAACGCGCGGCGGCGCGGGAGATGCTGACACGCGGCGGCAAAGCCTAGTAGCGCGATCCCGCCGCCCGGTCCAATCCGGCATCACCGCCGTCCCCACCCTCCCGGTGCTCTTCCTCCACGCAATCGGCACATGTGCCGTAGAGGATCAGCGAGTGGCCGTCCATCCGGAAGCCCTTCTCCGCCGCCACTTCGCGCTGGCGCTTCTCGATGGTCTGATCCTCGAACTCCTCGACCCGGCCGCAACTGTGGCAAACCAAGTGGTCGTGGTGCCGGGAGTCGTTCAACTCAAAGACCGAGTAGCTGCCCTGGAAATTATGCCGCGTCACGATCCCCGCGGTCTCGAACTGGGTCAGCACACGGTAGACTGTCGCCAGCCCGATATCCTCACCACCATCAAGCAACGCGCGGTAGACCGCCTCCGCCGAGACGTGCCGCTGCGGGCTGGCTTCCAACACCTCAAGGATTTTCAAGCGCGGCAGGGTAACCTTCAGCCCCACTTTCCGAAGACCGTTTGCCTCCACAACGCCCCCTCTTCGCCCTGTCGACACGCCCGAGTATACGTTAACATGCCTGTATGAGGACCGCTCTCAAACGCAATCCATTCTTATCGTACCTTTTTGCCGGCGCACTGCTCACCGGATGCGGCGGCAGCTTTCCGTTCGCCCACCAGATCGAAGTGGAGCAAGGCAACATCCTGGAGCCCGAACGAGTCGAGCGAATCCAAGAGGGAATGACGCGGGAAGAGGTCCGTCAACTACTCGGCTCGCCGCTGCTGGAACACCCGTTCCACGCCGAACGGTGGGACTACATCTATACCAACCACGGCGGCGGTAATGATCCGGTCCGCCAGCGCCTGACCATCCACTTCGAGAACGACACCGTCGCCCGCATCACCGAGGAGCCGGATCGGGCCCGATAGAACGCGCGCGTTGTCGCCGCGCCTCCTTGGGGTCCACCCGGAGCGGCCGATAGATCTCTACCCGGTCGCCGTCGCGAACCACCGCCCCCGGATCGGCCCGGCGCCCGAAGACGCCCACCGTATTCACCGTCCAATCGATCTCCGGAAACCGCCGCTCGATACCGGAGCGCTCGATGGCCGCGGCCAGCGTCGTCCCAGCCGGAACACGCAGCGGGATCACCACTTGCTTATCCGGCCGGGCGTAGGCCACCTCCACCGCCACCGCCCCGGCGCCGCGATCGCTACACATCCCGCTCGCCGTAGATATCCCGCGCCCGATGGACGAACGAATCGACGAACCGGTTAGCCACCGGGGTGAAGATCTTGCCGAACGCGAACGCGACGACGCGGTTAGAGAACTCGAACTCCATGTCGAGCACGACCTTGGACGCAGACTCGCCGACCCGTTCGAAGCGCCAGTACCCCTCCAGGCGGCGGAACGGCCCCTCGACCAACCTGATGTCGATCATCTTGCCGTACTGATGCCGGTTGGCGGTAACGAAGGACTTCTCAACCATGCCCTTGGCGAAGGTCAACCGCGCGCGTGTCGACCCTTCGTCCCGATAGAGGACATCGACCTTTTTGCACCAGGGGATGAACTCGGGGTAACGCTCCACATTGTTGACCAGTTCGTACATCTCTTCGGGGCTGTATGGAACCAGGGCACTGCGGTTGACGGTGGGCATACGGCGGAGACTCCTCCCCTGCGGTCATTTTTTGCTCGCCTAAGCGCCTGACATTCTGCTGCCCCAAAGAAGCGACAGCAAGTAGGGGCCGTGAAAAACCTGCAGTTTCTTTACTACTAATGTTACGGAAAGCATTGCCGTAAGGTTAGTAACAATCCGTAAACGGTGTTTCGGCGCCCTGCCTTCGCGGCTACAATGCCCGCCGTGAGCAAGAAAGCCGGAAAGAACAAGCGGGCCGACGACAACCAGATCGCCCAAAACCGCAAGGCGGGCTTCGAGTACTTCATCGAAGAGCGTTACGAGGCCGGTTTGGCGCTGGAGGGGTGGGAGGTGAAATCCCTCCGCGCACGGCGAGTCAATCTTACCGAGAGCCATGTGCTGGTCCGGCGCGGCGAGGCGTGGCTGCTCGGCTGCAACATCACGCCGCTAGCGACCGCCTCCACCCACATCCACCCCGATCCCACACGGACGCGCAAGCTCCTGCTCCACCGCCGCGAGTTGGACCACCTCATCGGCGCCGTCGAGCGCGCCGGCTACACTGTCGTCCCGCTACGCCTCTACTGGAAGCGCGGCAAAGCGAAGCTCGAGATCGGCGTGGCCAAGGGCAAGAAGCAGCACGACAAGCGCGCCGACAAGAAAGAGCGCGACTGGCAGCGCCAACGCGAACGGATTATGAAGAACGCCGTCTAGGCGCTAGAACCGCCAGTTCGCCGCTACCGACGCCATATGGATATCGGAGTCGTACTCGCCCGTGACGGGATGGTCCATGGGCACCTGGGGATTCGCCACCAGGCCCTCGGCCAACGTGATACTGGTATCGGCAACCCGGATATAGGCGTAACCGAAGTCCAAGCGCAGCCGCTCGGCCACCGCTGGCCGCCAAGTGGCGCCGGCCGCGACCCAGTAGCGATCCTCATCCGGGATGCGCGGTGTCCGGTTATCGTCGGACGTCGGCGTCCGATCGACGGTGGCGCCAGCGCGGAAGGTCCACCGCGCGGAGTGGTCGTAGCGCGCCCCCAGGGAAAAGAACCAAGCGTCGTCCCAATTGTGCTCGTCGGGCGGGAGGGCGTCGCCGAAACTCCCCAGCGGTTCGTCCAACTCGATGGCGACCTCCTCGAAGTCGCTCCATTGAGTCCAGGTGGCGTCCGCCAAAACCACCCACCGGCCGGTCAACCGGTGGGAGATCCCCAACGATAGCGTGGCCGGAATATTCAACTCCGCCCCGGCGCCGACCGAGTCGCCGTCGAACTCGGCATCACCGCTCAGATCGTGGCTCATCCCGCGGCGGTACGACACCCCCACCCGGCTCGCACCACCGATGCGATAGACGGCGCCGGCATTGAAACCGTACGACCAATCGTCGCCCTCGACGCGAAGTTCACGGTCGTTTTCCGGCGTCAGATCAGTAGGCACCATCGAAGCGAGCGCGGCCTCGGCGTACTGCGCGGAGACCCCGACACCGAGGGCGAGCCGGTCGTTGACCCGCCAACCGAGCGCCGGATTGACGTCGATCGTGACGAGGTCCGTCTCGGTGGCGTCGTACCTCCCGATCCAGTCGTCGTCGTAGCGCGTCGAACTGCCGTACGGCGCGTTGATACCGACGCCGACGCGAAGACCGCGGCCCACATCGGCGCCGGCATAGGCGACGGGCACGACGGCGTCCTCGGTGCTCGCGGCGCTCGCGGCGCCGGGAAGGCCGTCGGGATTATCACGGGTCGAATACGCGAAATCGGGCTTGATGTAGGTCGCCACGACCTCCGCCTCGCCGCCAGCCCCGGCCCGCCACCCGAGCGCGGCCGGATTGAAGAACATATGGCCGATGTCGTACGCATCGGCGGTGCGCCCGGCGAAGGCGCTGCCCAATAGCGAAGCGCTCTGCCCCTGCAACTGAAACGCCGCCGCCCCGGCCGGTGCGGCACCCCCCACCAATGCCGGAAATGCGAGAACGGCCAGCGTCCGGCGATACACCTCCCTCATCCTTCTTCCCTCCTTCCGCAAACTTCATCCCCATGATCGATCAACCGGCCGCGGGCGGGGGGCTCCGTAACGGCCACGGCCGACGCTACTACAACAACCGCACCGCCCGCCAGGGGACGCGATCGGCGAGTGCGGCCCGAGGCGCGGACCAAGCGCCTTTACATCGATAAAAACTCTTAGTATCAATGGCTTGTCCGGCAAGGAAGGTCGAAGATGATCCCGCTGCTACTCGTCTATTTCGCCGCAACGCTCCTCTACCTCTCGATGGGCGCCTACGCCTA
>SKJZ01000103.1 GCA_007121755.1 Halorhodospira sp.
CCAGTGGCGGGCCGCCGGCCTGCCCCGCGCCGTGGCCGACGCCCTTGCCCGGCCCGCCCACGCCGAGGCCCGGCAAGACGCCGCCTGGCTCGCTGCCGCACCCGATCGCCACCTGCTCAGTCGCCACCGCCCCGGTTATCCGGCCCGCCTCGCCGAGATCCCCGACGCCCCGCCGGTGCTCTACGTCTCCGGTGACCCCGCTGTCCTCGACGCCCCCCAAGTGGCGGTGGTCGGTTGCCGCAACGCCACCCCCAACGGCCGCGAATTCGCCGCCGCCCTGGCGGCGGCCCTGACCGCCCACGGCTACGTGGTTACCAGCGGCCTCGCCCGCGGCGTCGACGGCGCCGCCCACCGGGGCGCCGTCGACGCTGGTGGGCGTAGCATCGGCGTCCTGGCCACCGGTCTCGACCACATCTACCCGGCATCCCACCGCGCCCTGGCCGCCGAGTTGATCCGCTCCGGCGCCGTCGTCACCGAACAGCCGCCGAAGGTGTCCCCCGACCCCGGCCTCTTCCCCCGCCGCAACCGCATCGTCAGCGGCCTCAGCCTCGGCGTCGTCGTCATCGAGGCTGGCCGCCGCAGCGGCGCCCTCATCACCGCCCGCCTGGCGGCCGAACAGGGCCGCGAAGTCTTCGCCGTCCCCGGCTCCGTCCACGAGCCCCGCGTCCGCGGCTGCCACGCCCTCATCCGCCAAGGCGCCAAACTGGTCGAGTCCGTCGACGACATCCTCGAAGAGCTACCCCCGGCCGAGGAACCGGCCGGCACAAAGGCGCCTTTTGAACTTCCGGCGGCGGGGCGGACGGGGCGATGCCGGGCGGCCTCCGGACGCGCCGAGCAGCGGAGCCCGAGCGGGACTCCGCAAAGCGGAGAGCGCGCAAGCCGTCTGAGCGGCGCGTCAGCGCCGCGAGTTTTTGCGCGCGATCCCGATCGGGCGAGCAGCGCAGGGAACCCGAAGGGCGCGTCCGGTGAGCCCGGCATCGCCCCGTCCGCCCCGCCCCCGGAAGTTCAAAAAGCGCCGCCCCCAAAGAAGCCCCCAAAAGAAGAAGCAGCACTCCTCAACGCCATCGGTTATGATCCAGCGACTTTCGACACCCTCCTAAGGAGGACCGGATTGACGCCCGATACCCTTTCATCCATTCTGCTTGCGACGGAGATGAGGGGTCTCGTGACTGTGCTTCCGGGTGGACGTTACGTACGGCGCGGGCCAGAGGGCCGACAATGAAGCAAAACGTATTTGAAGTGCTGATGTATCTCTTCGAGAATTACATGTACAACGACGACGAACCCAGCGTCGATCGCGACTCGTTGGAGAACGAACTCCACGAGGCCGGTTTCACCGGCGCCGAGATCCGCAAGGCGTTCGAGTGGCTGGACGGCCTCGCCGACACCCGGACGCTGCCGGCCTCGCCGAACAGCGGCGGCCGTTCCATCCGCATCTACGGCGAACCGGAACTGCTGCGCCTGGATACCGAGACACGGGGATTCGTCCTCTATCTGGAACAGGTCGGCATCCTCAACGCGGAGAGTCGCGAACTGGTGCTCGACCGCATCCTCGCCCTCGACGATCAGGACGTGGACCTCGATACGGTGAAGTGGATCATCCTCATGGTCCTGTTCAACCGGCCCGGCGAGGAGGAGGCGTACACCTGGATGGAGAACCTCATGTTCGACGTGCCCACCCATCTGGTGCACTGAACCACACTCCCCGCCCTACCGAGACCCCCTGCACGGCGGCCAACCGGTTTTGATGAGTCCCCATGGGTAAAAGTCTGGTCATCGTAGAGTCGCCCGCCAAGGCGCGCACAATCAACAAGTACTTGGGCGACGGATTCGAGGTCATGGCCTCGTACGGCCACGTGCGCGACCTTGTCCCGAAAGAGGGGGCGGTCGACCCCGAGCACGGCTTCCAAATGAAGTATGCGCCGATCAGCAAGAACGCCCGCCATGTCGACGCCATCGCCTCCAAACTGAAGAAGGCCGACGCCCTCTACCTCGCCACGGATCCGGACCGCGAGGGCGAGGCCATCTCGTGGCACTTGATCGAGCTGCTGCGCGAAAAGGGCGCGCTGGGGGACGTTCCGGTCTACCGCGTCGTCTTCCACGAGATCACCGAGGGCGCCATCCGCGAGGCGATGGAGCGTCCCCGCGAGGTCGCCGGCGAACTGGTCAACGCCCAGCAGGCGCGCCGCGCGTTGGACTACCTGGTCGGCTTCAACCTCTCGCCGCTACTTTGGCGGAAGATCACCAGCGGGCTCTCGGCCGGGCGGGTCCAGAGCCCGGCACTGCGGATGATCGTGGAGCGCGAACAGGAGATCGAGCGCTTCGAGCCGCGGGAGTACTGGACGGTGGAGGCGGACGCCGCCAAGGGTGGAGAGCCGTTCACCGCCAAGCTGTCGGTCTTCGGCGGGGAGAAGGTTAAACAGTTCACCATCACCGACGAGCAGCGCGCCCGCGAGGTCGAGGCCGCGTTGCGGCGGGCCGCCGGCGCCGGGGAGGATGGCGGCGGCGAACTGCTGGTGGCCGCCGTGGAGCGCAAGCAGCGGCGCCGCAATCCCGCCGCGCCGTTCATTACTTCCACGCTGCAGCAGGAAGCGGCGCGCAAACTCGGCTTCACCGCCAGCCGCACCATGCGGGTCGCCCAGCAGCTATACGAAGGCATGGACATCGGCGGCGGCGAGAACGTCGGTCTAATCACCTATATGCGGACCGACTCGGTGGCGCTCTCCGGCGAGGCCGTGGCCGAGATGCGCGAGGTCATCGGCAAACGCTACGGCAAGGACGCTCTGCCCGGGAAGCCCAACGTCTACAAGACCCGGTCGAAGAACGCCCAGGAGGCCCACGAGGCCATCCGCCCCACCTCGGCGGCACGCCATCCCGATCAACTGCGCGGGGTGTTGGAGGCAGAGCAGCACAAGCTGTATGAACTGGTCTGGAAGCGCACCGTGGCCAGCCAGATGAAGCACGCCACGATCCACACGGTGGCGGTCGACTTGGCGCCGGGCGGCGAGCGCGAACACCTGTTCCGCGCCACCGGCTCGACGGTCGCCGATCCGGGCTTCATGGCCGTCTACCGCGAGGGGACCGACGACGGCAAGGACGACAGCGGCGAGAAGTTCCTGCCCGCCATGGAGGAGGGCGAACGGGTCGCATTGGCGGCCATCCGCCCCGAGCAACACTTCACCGAGCCGCCGCCCCGCTACACCGAGGCGAGCCTGGTGCGGACTCTGGAGGAGTACGGTATCGGCCGCCCCTCAACCTACGCCTCGATCATCTCGACGCTGCAGCAGCGGAACTACGTCGAGATGGACGGCAAGCGCTTCATCCCGACCGACATGGGCCGCGTGGTCAACCAGTTCCTCACCGAGCATTTCGACCGCTATGTAGACTACGACTTCACCGCGCGGTTGGAGGACGATCTCGACGCCATCTCCCGCGGCGAGCGCGACTGGGTGCCGGTGCTCGAGGAGTTCTGGGGGCCGTTCCGGCAGCGGGTCGAGGAGAAGAAACAGGTCACGCGCGAGGAGGCGGTCCGCGCCCGGCAGCTCGGCACCGATCCGAAGAGCGGTAAGCCGGTCGTGGTGCGGGTGGGCCGCTACGGCCCCTTTGTCCAGATCGGCTCCAAGGAGGACGACGAGAAGCCCCGTTTCGCCGGCCTGCGGCCGGGGCAGAGCATGGACACCATCACCCTGGAGCAGGCGCTGATCCTCTTCCAACTGCCCCGCGACATGGGCGAGACCGAAGAGGGCGAAGAGATGCAGGTCAGCATCGGCCGCTTCGGCCCCTACGTGCGCTACGGGAAGCGCTTCGTCTCCATCCCCAAGGACGAGGATCCCTATACCATCACCCGCGAACGGGCGCTGGAACTGGTGCGCGAGAAGAAGGTGGCCGACGCCAACCGCACCATCCACGACTTCGGTGACGGCATCCGTATCCTGCGCGGGCGGTACGGTCCGTACATCACCAACGGCGAGAAGAACGCCCGCGTGCCGAAAGACCGCGAGCCCGACTCGCTGACCCACGAGGAGTGCCGGGATCTTCTGGAGAAGGCTCCGGCGCGCAAGGGGCGCAAGGGAGCGGCCGCAGGCAACAAGGCGGCGACGAAGAAGGCTGCGCCGGCCAAAAAGGCCGCGCCGGCGGCAAAGGGTGCTTCGGCCAAGAAGACCGCTTCGGCCAAGAAACCCGCACCGGCGAAGAAAACGGCCTCGACCGAGAAGGCGGCGTCATCGAAGACTGCCGCCGCGACAAAGAAGGCTGCCGCCCCGGTCAAGAAGAGTGCCGCGAAAAGCGGTGCCCGGTAGCGCGCTTACACCACGGGCGGCGCGAGTTCGCTGAGTTGCCAGCGCGGCCGTACCGAGAAGTCCATATCGTCCCGGAAGCCGGCGGCCAGTCGCCGGTACCCCGTGTACGCCACCATGGCGGCATTGTCTGTGCATAGCTCCAGCCGCGGATAGTGGACCGTGAAACCGCGTTCCGCGGCCTCCTCCGTCAGCCGCTCCCGCAGCCGTGCATTGGCGCCGACGCCGCCGGCGACGATCAGCCGCCGGCAGCCGGTCCGGTCCAAAGCCCGACGGCTCTTGATCACCAGGGTGTCCACCACCGCCTCCTGGAACTCGTGGGCGATGTCCGCCCGCGACCCCGGGCCGCCGTCGCTCTCCTGCACCGCATGGAGGACGGCCGTCTTCAGCCCGCTGAAGCTGAAGTCGAGGCCGGGCTTGGTGGTCATCGGGCGTGGCAACGTCACGGCGCTGGGCCGCCCCTCTGCGGCCAGCCGGGCCACGGCGGGTCCGCCGGGGTAGTCCAGGCCCAACAGCCGGGCCGTCTTGTCGAAGGCCTCGCCGGCGGCGTCGTCGACCGACTCGCCGAGGACGCGGTAGCGCCCGAACGCCGCCACCTGCACCAGCATGGTGTGGCCGCCGGAGACCAGCAAGGCGACAAAAGGCGGCTCCGGCGGATCCGGTTCCAGCATCGGCGCCAGGAGGTGGGCCTCCATGTGGTGGACCCCGACGGAGGGGATGCCGAGCCCCCAGGCCAAGGTGCGTCCGAACGCAGCTCCGACCATCAACGCGCCGGGCAGCCCCGGCCCCCGCGTCCAGCCGACTCCGTCCAGGTCACTCAATGCCACCCCCGACTCCGCGGCGACCCGACGGACCAGCGGCGTCAGCTTCCGCACATGGTCCCGCGATGCCAACTCCGGCACCACGCCCCCGTATGGCGCGTGCTCCGCGACCTGACTGAAGACGGCATGGGCCAAAAGGCCGTCACGGGGGCAATAGAGCGCCGCCGCCGTTTCGTCGCAAGAGGTCTCAATGCCGAGGATGAGGTTCAAGGGTTAAGTTTCAAGTTCCAAGTTGCAAGGTACAAGGTACAAGGTATAAGAAGGGAGGCGCCGCGGCGCCACGTCCGTTCCGGGCCGATGATCCTCTTGCCACTTCCAACTTGCAACTTGCATCTATCTCCTCAAATACCTTCCGCTCACCGCCTCTCTGATCGGTGTTGGCCGGTCCAGCTCTCCCCGGGGGCCGGGCAGTAGGGCGTCGATCCTCCGGCCGAACTGTAGCCGGACTTCGGTCGCGCTGCGGGCGGGGCGGGCGCCGGAGCGGTTGGCGCTGGTGGAGACCAGCGGTCCGCCGGCGGCGCGGCAGAGGGCCGCGGCGACCGGGTGGGCGGTGATCCGGACGGCCAGCGTGTCCCGGCCCCCGGTCAGCCACTCCGGGACGTGGGGGGCGGCGGGCACGACCCAGGTCACCGGTCCGGGCCAACTGGCCCGCATCCGCGCCTCGGCGTCGGACGGCAACGGCGCCAACAAGCCGGCCAAATGGTCCTCGGTGGCGGCGAGGAC
>SKJZ01000158.1 GCA_007121755.1 Halorhodospira sp.
AGCGGCAGTCCGGCCCGCTTGGCCTGTTCGCGGAGCCGGGCCTCGATTTCGTCGGAGACGTAGAAATGCAGTTGCGACATGGCTGATCACCGGGATGTATGTGGCATATGTGAACCAGCCCGAAGTAGCTCCCTCCATCATACATAGCGGGTCAAGTCGGCCGAGGAGTTGCCCCGCCGCAGCGTCCGATTGGCTATTTGCCGATTCGTCCATTGCCGAGCGCCGTTTCACCGTCCCACACTCTGGCACGCAAGAAAGATCCGAAGCAGCCGCGGGTCCTGCTCCTGGAGCCGCTGCCGGGCCTGCCGGTGCGCCCGGTCCTCGCGCAGCGGGTCAGTGCCGATGACTGCCGCCGCGGCGGCGGCGCGCTCGCGGGCGGCGGCGTTACCGATATCCTCCAACAGCGGCACCGCGTAGCGGCGGGTCAGGACGTACCACGCGGGGAAGTCCTCGGTGGCCAGCGGCGGGTCGAGGTCGATATCCTCGAACGCCCGCCACGCCGGACCCAGCCCCGGATCGCGGAGCAGCGCCGCCGGGGCGGCCTCGGGGCAGTCCCAGCACAGGCGGCACGCCGCCTCCAGCAGCAGGCCGTCGTCGCCGAGGTAGCGGGCGGCGACCAGAAGCCGTTCCAGCAGGATCGGCTCCCGGCGCCACGCCGGCTCGGCGGTGACGGCGGCGCATACCCCTTCCCAGTCGTCCCGGCGCAGGCCGGCGTAACTGGCGTGGAGGCAGGGCTCGCGCGGGTCGAAGGGGCGGCCGTCAAGGGCCCGTCCCAGCGCCGCCCAGTGAGGCGCCAGGTAGTCCCGGTAGCCGGTGCGCAGCCGCTCGCGGGCCGCCGGCTCCAACTCGTCGAGGATCGCCCGCAGGTAGGCGCCGGGGTCGCCGATGGGATCGGGCACCGTCAGCCCGGCCACGAGGCGTTCGTAGGCGCCCAGTTGCGGATGGTCGGGGTGGCGCTCGGCGAGCCGGTCCAAGGCGCGGCGTGCCGGCTCCCGGTCGCCGGCGGTCAGCGCGCGCTCGAGGTCGGCGGCGAGCACTGTCTCGGCGCTGTTCTCGAAGAGATCCCCCTGGATGCGGTCGTCGGGCGGCGCGTAGCGGGTAGCCAGGAGGGCATCCAGGTCCGGGTCGCCGGCGAGGGCCAGCGGGCGGCGGTCGTCGCCCCACGCCGTCCACTCGTCCCGGCGGGCCTCCAGCTTGCGGCGGCGGCAGTGGTCCGCGGCGCCGTGCAACAGCGCCGCGATGCGCTCGCGATTGCCGCGCAGGCGATCGTCGAGGGATTGAAACTCGCCGCGCCGCCACGCCTGGTAGTCGGCGTAGCCGAGACGCCGGGCCCGGATCAGCATCTCCAGCGGGGCGTACTCGCCCAGTTCCAGGATCAGATCCTCGGCCCAGCGCGCGCCGGCCGCCTCGTGTTCGGAATCGCTCATGCGGTATCAGATCAACGGCGCCAAGTCGGGATGGTACTCCTCGTGGAGTGCCGCTGCACTGGAGGCCGCGATTCACCAAGACGGCGCCGTCTGGCACTGCTGCCCGCGCGGCAAAAGGCTTGCGTCACGTCTCGTCCAGTTTAGCGTAAACGTTCTCGCCGTCACGGCGGATGCTCTATAGTGCAAATCCGGCATGGGTTACCATGTCGGCATCCGAACGGAACTCGGAGCCTTTAGCGATGACGGACCATCCCACCACACCCCACGACGCCCTGGTCAAGAAGCTCCTGGAGGCCCCGGAGCGCGTCGGCGTGGTGCTGCGCGAGAGCCTCCCGGCGGCCGTGCGCGGCAAACTCGCCGACGCCGACCCGGAGCCGCTGCCCGGCAGCTACATCGACTCCAGGCTGAAAGAGCAGCGTAGCGACCGGCTCTTTCGGGCGCGGCTCCGGGACGGGCGCACCATCTACCTCTACGTGCTCATCGAGCACAAGTCGGAGCCGGACCCGGCCACCCCTGTCCAGTTGCTCGGCTATCTCCAGCGCATCTGGCGGCGTTACGCCGAGCAGAGCCGTGACGGGCGGGCGCACCGCTACCGGCACCTGCCGCCGATCCTTCCACTGGTGATCTACAACGGCCGGCCCGAGTGGTCGGCACCGCTGTCGCTGCTGGCGTGCATCGACGCCGACGACGAGCTGCTGGCCCTGCAACGGGATTTCGGCTACCAGGTCCGCCACCTCCGGCCGGATGAGTGCGATGAGCAGTACTCCGAAGACCCGGTGGTCCGTTCAGTGCTGCGGGCGCTGGCCTGGGCGTATGCCCGGAATCTAAACTGGGAGGATCTGGTCCGGTTGCTGCGGGACTTGCCGCCGGGCCATCCTATGGAGAAGCCATTGCTGGTGTACATTGCCAGTGTGTACCGGGAGATCGAGAAGGCGGACGTTCGCCGCGCCCTTGAAGAGACCCGGCCGGACAATGCGGAGGAGTTGACCATGACCGTGGCGGAAGAGTGGATTCAGCAGGGCGAGCGGCGGGGCGAGCAGAAGGGTGAAGCCAAAGTGCTCCTCTGGCTACTGGAGGACAAGTTCGGTGCGACCGCCGCGCAGCGTTACCGCCGGCAGGTAAAACAGGCCGACGAGGCGGCGATCAAGCAGTGGTCGAGCCGTATCCTGCGGGCGGGGACAGTCGAGGAGGTCTTCAACGGCGGGTGATTCGCTAACAGCGTCCCCCGTATGGGGGCACTGACCCCAGGATCAGATCCTCGGCCCAACGCGCGCCGGCCGCCTCGTGTTCGGAATCGCTCACACCCCCTCCTCCAGCGGCTCCAGCAGTGCGGCGAGGTCGTCGGGCTCGAGCAGCGCCCCCGCCTCCCCGCCGTTCTCGCCGTACACCCCGGCGGCCAGTTCCGCCTTCTCGGCTTGGAGGCGCTGGATGCGCTCTTCCACCGTGCCCGCGCAGATGAGCCGGTAGACAAAGACGGGCCGATCCTGGCCGATGCGGTGGGCGCGGTCGGTGGCCTGGGCCTCGGCGGCCGGGTTCCACCACGGGTCGTAGTGGATAACGGTGTCGGCGGCGGTGAGGTTGAGCCCGGTGCCGCCGGCCTTCAGCGACAGCAGCATCACCGGGACGTCGCCGCGCTGGAAGCGCTCCACCACCGCCTCCCGGTCGCGGGTCGCGCCGGTGAGCGCGACCCACTCCACACCGAGTCGCCGCAGGGCGTTCTCGATGAGGGCGAGCATCTCGGTGAACTGCGAGAAGATCAAGACCCGGCGCCCCTCCTCCGCCAACTCCTCCACCAATCCGGTCAGCGCCTCCAGCTTGGCCGAAGCGGCGCGGCGGCGGGCGGCGCGGCGCTCGTCCTGGCCGGCCGCCACTTTGACCAGACGCGGATCGCAGCAGACCTGGCGGAGCTTGAGCAGGGCGTCGAGGATCTCGATGCGGGAGCGGGCCAGCCCCTTGTCGTCCATGACCCGGCGCAGGTGCTCGTGGACCGAGAGCCGGACGCTCTCGTAGAGATCGCGCTGGGCCTCGTCCATCTCCACGCGGCGCACGATCTCGGTCTTGGCCGGCAGCTCGGCGGCGACCTGATCCTTGCGCCGGCGGAGCAGGAAGGGGCGGATGCGGGCGGCCAGGGCGCGAGCGCGCACCGGGTCGCCGTGCTCTTCGATGGGGCGGCGGTAGCGCCGGCGGAAGGTCTTCTCGTCGCCCAGGAAGCCGGGCATCAGGAAGTGGAAGAGGCTCCACAGCTCGCCCAGGTGGTTCTCCAGCGGCGTGCCGGTGAGGCAGAGCCGCTGGCGGGCGCGCAGCCGGCGGGCGGCGCGGGCGGTCTGGGCGCGGGGGTTCTTGATCTGCTGCGCTTCGTCGAGGATCACCAAGTGGTACTCCCGGGCGGCCAGGATCTCGGCGTCCCGGCGCAGCAGGGCGTAGCTGGTGACGATCAGGTCGGTCCCCTCCGGGGCGGAGGCACCGCGCCCAGCACCGTGGTAGAGCGCCACCCGCAGCCGTGGCGCGAAGCGCTCGGCCTCGCGCCGCCAATTCCACAGCACGCTGGTGGGCGCCACCACCAGGCTGGGGCGGTCGGCGCGGCCCGCGGTCCGCTCACCGAGCAGGTGGGCGAGGGTCTGGAGGGTCTTGCCCAGACCCATATCGTCGGCCAGCACGCCGCCGAAGCCCTCCTCGTACAGCAACCGCATCCACGCCAGGCCGGTTGCCTGATAGGGGCGCAGAGAGACCGCCAAATCCGGCGGCGCGGCGGCCGGCTCCAGCGGGCGCGCCAGGCGCTCGGCCAGGCGGCGCAGGCGCTCGCCGCCTTGCCACTGCCAACCGGCCGTCTCCAAATCGTGCAAGCGGAGCGCGTCGGAGACCGGCAGGCGTAGCCGCCCCTCGGCGTCCAGCGCAGTCTCGCGGTCGTAAAGCTCCACCAGGGTGGCGAGCAGCGGCCGCAGGCGCCGCAGCGGCATTACCACGGCGCGGCCGTCGGGCAGCGGGACGGTAAGGTGGCCGTCGTCCGGGCGATCGTCGCGCTCCTGGAGCCGTTCGCCGGGTGGCAGGTCGCGCAGCGCGGCGAGCAGCGGCGGCAGCAGGTCGATGCGCTCGCCGTCGACCACTACGCCGAGGCCAATGCCGAACCAGCCGCCGTCGCCCTCGGTGATCCGTGCGTCCCACGCCTCCGGCTCGCGCGGAACCGGCAGCGGAAAGTCCGCGTCGACCTCGATCCGCCAACCGCCGGCGCGCAACCGCGGCAGCCCGTCGGCAAGGAAGGTCCGCCACTCCGCCTCGCCAGACGCGGCGTAGAGCTGCCGCGGCGCATCGTCCGGCCCCTCCGGCAGGAAGGGGAAATCGCCGGGCAACATCGGCAGCGCCTCCACCAACTCGGCCGCGAACCGCGCCTCCTCCGCCGGGTCGCGGTGGATCTCCAGCAACTCGCCGCCGGCGACGCGCTCCACGCGGGGCTCCGGCTCCGACGCCGGCAGATCGGCTTTCCGCCCCTGCGCCTCGTAGCGGAACCGCAACTCGGCCGTGGCGATCTGTTCGGCGACATCGTGGAACGCGGGGAGGCGGTAGCGCGGCACCCGCCGCGCCCCCAGGCGGAGAATCGGCGCCGGCGGCGTGCGGACCGGACGCGCGGTGAGCCGATGGGGCTCGGGGAGCACGGAGGGATCGCCCGCGGCGAGACCGTGCGCCCCCGGCGACCGGCACAGACTCTCGTGGAACGTGGATGCCTCGTCGCGGTCGAGCCACGGGGTCTCGCCGACGGCCGTGCAGAGCGCTTCCGGCATCCCCGTCTCCAACGGCCCGACGGCGCCGTCGAGCACATACCGGCAACAGTCTCCTCCGGCAAGGACGAACGCCGCGGCTCCGGTGTCGCCGTCCACCGCGAATACCGGGCGCTGGCGGCCGTCCTCACGCAGCCGCCAGACCAATCGCCCCGGACGGGGTTCGCCCAGGATCAGCGGCGCGGTGGCGGGGTCGTCCCAGTGGGCGCGACCGGTGGCCGCCATGCCCTCCAACAAAACCCCGGTGTGGGCCGCCGGCACGCGCCAGGCGCTGCCGCCGGCCCGGCTCGGCGCCGGGACGCCGTGCCGGCTCAGGGGGCGCAGAAGCTGCAGGTCGCTATCGCGCAGCAACTTCGGCGGCTGCACCAGGTGCGTATCGCGCAGCGTGAAGCCGCGCGGGAAGAGGTAGCCCCCGTGGTCGAGCCGCTTGCCGCCGGTGCCGACGCACAACTCCACGACCAGCCCGCCGCCGTCACCGTCCGCGCCGGCAACATAGAGCAGGCGCTGACCGGACGCCGCGCCATCCTCCTCGGTGGAGACGGTCCCGCGCAGGCGGATCAGCCACGCCTTGTCGTCTTCGGTGCCGGACCCTTGACCGGCTTCGGCGCCATCATCGCCCCCTTCGGCACCGGCCAACAGGGCGGCCACCACGTGCTTGCACTGCACCCCCACGGGGCAGTCGCAATCCCCGGCGGGGGCGCCGTCGTCTCCCCACTCAATGAAGACGGAGTATGGCCGCGGCCGGGTCCCTTCCACCTCGGCGCTCACCGCCCGGCCGCGCTCGTCCCGCTCCAGACGCGCGACGAGCCCGCGGCGGTGGTAGGCTTCGCCGCGCGTCCAGGTGGCCGGATCGAAAAAGTGGCTCAACGCGGTGGAGTCGTCATTCATGCCGATGGGTGGTGCCGGTAGCTGGTCTATTGCCCGCAATTCCAGCAGGCGCTGAATTGCCCTTCGATTCGCTCGCCGCAGCGCCGGCACGTCCAGTCGGGGCCGGGCTCAGCCTGGGGGGCCAGGGTCTCGGAGATGATGCGGGTAGCCAGGGGCTCGTCGTCATCGCGCAGTACCCAAAGCTCGGGCCAGACCTCGTTCGGAGGGAGTTCTCCGATGCCTCCGGCGAGCAGCCGGTTGCGAACGGTGCAGTGGACGCCGCGCTCTTCGAGCACCTGCTCCAAGTGGCCGACCATAAGGGGGTCGCTGTCGGTGTACACGCGTTTCACAAAACCTCCGAGGGTGGAGCCGCCGGTTCTCACTCATGATGCGCGCGCGGTATCAGAGCAAAGGCGCCAAGTCCGGATGGTGCTCTTCGAGGAATGCCGCCGCGCCGGGGGCGTCCGCCATCAGTTGAAAATCCCGGGCGTCGAAGCACGGCCCGCAGCAGCAGCCGGCCAGCGTGTAGGCGCCCGCGGGGCGGGCCGCTTGCCACCAGCCCGGCGGGACCACCACCAGGGAGCGGGCCTCTCCGTCCACCGGCCCCAGGTGGTGGCGGGTCACCGCCGTCATCCCCGGGTCCATGACCAGCAGTTCCAGGACGCCCCCTTCGTGGTAGTGCCACGCCTCGGGGGAGGCCACCCGGTGCCAGCGGCTGACCTGCCCGCCGGCCAGGAGGTAGTAGATGGCGCTGAGGGCGCGCCGCTCGCCCCGCCCGTCCCACGGAGTGACGGCGTCCTCGGCGTGAAAGTGCTCACAATACCAGCCGCCTTCCACATGGCGGACCATGCCCAGGCGTTCGATGAGCACCTTGGCCCTGGGGTCGATCCCGTCCGCGATGTCCATAAAGCCCCCCGGCGGCGTGGTACCGCCTTGCTAATGTGCCGCCCTGATTTTACGGTATTAGGGCTATGACACGTTTAAAAAGAGACGACGACCTGCAACGCCACGACGGTCCCGACCACTCCTCGCCCTATCCGGTGAGCCGCTTGGCGGCGCCCATCGATCTGGTGGACACCGCGCGGGAGATCCAAGCGGCGGGGCAGGCCGTGGGCAACCGCACCAACGCCAAGCTGTCCGTAATCGTTAAACAGATCCGCGCCCTCCAGGAAGAGGCGCGGGCGGTCCTGGAGGCCGACCGGCGGGACATGGATCTCCACCGCGCCCGCTGCAATTTCCAGCGCCGCCCCGGCGTCATCTACCACCTCTACCGGCGGGAAGACGGCGAACTCTACTTCTCCATGCTCGCCCCGGAGGAGTGGCGGGACGGCCCGCCGCACGCCTTCCAAGGCTCCTACCGCCTGGAGGCCGACCTCTCCTGGACGCCGGTGGAAGAGTTGGGAGAGCCGGACGAGATCCGGGAGACGGTGCGCCAACTCATGGCCGATCATCCGAACCGCTGAGCGCGGCCACGCGGCCGCGGAGACCGTCGGCGATACGCTCCTGAGCGTTCTCTCCACCGCCTTCCTCCAACAGTGTGTCGGGCCGGACCGGCGGACCGAAGGTCACCGACAGCCGGCCCGGACTCGGCCACGAGCGGCCCGGCGGCATCGCCTCCGCCGTCCCCTCGATCCACACCGGCACCACCGGTACCGAATGGGCGCGCAGCAGCAGACCGACGCCGGGAAGGAAGCGCTGCAGGGTGCCGTCGCCGGAACGCTGACCCTCCGGAAACCAGACCAGGCTGTCGCCACGCGCCAGCGCGGCGGCCCCGAGGGCGAGGCTGGAACGCGGGCCGGTATGCGGATCGACCGGCAATACCCGCGCGGCACGGCTGACCAGCCTTGCGGTGGCGCTGGTGAACATCATTCCGGTCCACCCCCCCCAGCAGACGCGTTCAAGCGCCGCGCCCGGCAGCGCGGCGGCGAGAGCCGGAGGGTCGAGGACGCTGCAGTGGTTGGGAGCGAAGAGCGCCTGTCCATCGGGCAGGTTCTCCCTGCCGTGGACCTCCAGCCGGAAGTAACTCGCCATGGCCGCGCGGTCGGCGGCCCACAGGATTGAGCCGACGGCCCGTTCGAACGGCCCCCGGCGCTCGAGCCAGCGCCGCTGTTCGTCCGCCAGAATCCGCTCCGGCTCACGCAATTGCTCCACCAAGTCGAGCCGCCCGCCCTTATTCTCTTCAGACTCGGCGGCCTCGCGCAGTAGATCGCGTACCGTCTCGATCCGTGCGATCGCATCCTCGTCGAGCGCCACCCCGCTCCGCTGCTGAAGCTCCAGCGTCAGGTTCAACCACGCCAGCGAGTCGACCCCCAGGTCGAGACGGAGATCGCTGTCGGGGGTCAGGCGGGCTTCCCGGAAGTGTTCTCCGAGGGCGTCCCATATGCGCCGTACGGCGGGGATCTGCAGCAGTTGCCGATCCTCCGCGGCCATCGCCTCCTCCGATATGGGCCCGCCGGGCGCCGAGCGCGCCTTGGCGCCCCCGTCCAACTCCGCGAACAACGCCCGCAACTGATGCCGGCGCATCTTGCCGAGCCGGGTCCGCGGCAAGGGATCCGGCGAGATACGGTAGTCGCCGACCCGGTGGTGGCTGGGCAGATTCCGGCACTGGAACGAGAGCGCCCGGCTGATCAGGCGCTCGACACTCTCCCTGTCAAGACCGCGAACGGCGCCTGGATCGGGATGGATGACCGCCGCCAAACGGTCGTTGTGCTCCAGCACCGCCACGTCCCGGATCGCTTCCGCCTCGACCAGCGCCTTCTCCACCCGCTCCGGGTCGATATTCTCGCCCCCGGAGAGGACGATCATCTCCGAGGCACGGCCCTCCAGGTGGAGATAGCCGTCGCCGTCCATCCAACCGAGATCGCCGGTGCGGAAGAGGCCGTCTTCGGTGAGGACGGCGGCGCTCTTCTCCGGCAGATTGCGGTAGCCGGAGAAGACGTTCGGCCCCTTCGCCATCACCTCCCCCGGCGCCTCCCGCCCGCCGCCGCCGTCGATCCGCAACTCGACCCCCGGCAGCGGCAATCCGGCGGCCTCCAACCGCAGACGGTCAGGCGGATTGAAGGTCAGGATCGGCGAGGTCTCGGTGAGGCCGTAGCCGGTGGCAACCTCCCACCCGAGCGCCCGCAGCCGCTCGCCCAGTTCGGGATCGAGGGCCGCGCCGCCGCAGACGACCATGCGCACCGAGGGGGCCATCCGGCTGTGCAGACCGCGAAAGAGCTTCGGCCCCAACCGCCAGCCGAGATGGAGACGGGCGGCGCGAGAGAGCGCCACCATCCCCTCGAACAGCCGCCGCGCCGCCGCGCCGCGCTCCGCGACCCGCCCTCGGATGGCGTCGTCGAGCGCGCGGTAGAGGCGCGGCACGCCGAGGATGACCGTCGCCTCGCCCTCCCGCAGCGCCCGGACGATCTGCGGGCCGAGCACCGAGTACGGCAGTACGATGGCGCCGCCCAGAGCGAGCGGCGTCAACAGGCCCAATGAGAAGGGGTAGACGTGGTGGTACGGCAGGGGACAAAAGATGCGGTCGCTCTCGTACGCCAACCGCTGACCGAGAATAGCCGTCAAGTTGGAGGCGATGTTGCCGTGGGTCAGCGGCACCCCCTTGGGCGGCCCCGTCGTGCCGGAGGTATAGAACAGCGCGGCGGGGTCCGCGGGCGCGACCCGGGGCGTATCGCCGGAAGCGTCGGCCTGCCACGCCCGCCACCCGTCGGGATCGTCTTCGGCGCTGTCCAGCGCGATCCGCCGCGGCGGATCGTCGAGCGGCAGCGCGTCGAGCCGCTCCGGCGCGTCGCCGGCGACGAAGATATGCCGCACCCCGCTGTCGGCGACCGCGTGTGCCAGCTCTTCCGCCGGCATCTGCGTATCGAACGGCGTCACCACCGCCCCGGCCTCGATGATCCCGAGACAGGCCGCTACCCATTCGGCGCTGTTCGGCGCCATCAGCCCCACCGGCTGCCCCGGCTCGACGCCCCCGGCGAGGAGGCCCGCCGCCAGCCGGCGGGCCTCCGAGGCCAACTCGGCGTGGCTCCACCGCAGCGCGTCACGCCGAGTCAACGCGGTCACCGCATTGCGGTCGCCGCCCCGCTCCAGCCCACGAAGCAAATCCTGCAGCGTCTCCAACTCATCGGCCATTACCGTACTCCCCTCGCCGCAGCCGCCGAACGGACATCTTATGGTATGGACCCGCCCCCCCTTATACGCAACCCCCAAACCCCGCACGGAACTGCTACCATGCCCGCCCTACTGGCAGCACCCCCGACGGTATGAGCGAAACCACCCGTATCCGCGAGATCCCGTACAACTACACCTCCTTCTCCGACCGTGAAATCGTGCTGCGATTCCTCGGCGAGGAGATTTGGGATGTCTTGAACGAGTTGCGCGCCGAGCGCCGCACGGGCATCTCCGCCCGCATGCTGCTGGAGGTGCTGGGCGACCTCTGGGTGGTGACCCGCAATCCCTACATCCAGGACGATTTGATCGACAACCGCAAGCGGCTGCGCGCCCTCGTCGGCGCGATGGACCACCGCCTCGATCAGATCGTCGCCCGCGCCGACGGCAACAAGAAGGCGCTGCGGCTCGCCGAGCGCGCGCGCGAGGCCGTGCGCCGGTTCGAGGAGCGGTTCGAACAGACCCGGCAGCGGCGCACCCGCATCCGGCGCCGCCTGGCCAAGCACACCCGCCGCGACAATATCGCCTTCGACGGCCTGGCCCGCGTCGCCCATGTAACCGACGCCACCGACTGGCGCGTCGAGCTGCCGTTCGTCGTCCTCACCCCGGACAGCGAGGCGGAGATGGCGGCGCTGGTCCGGACCTGTATCGAAGAGGGGTTGACCGTCATTCCCCGCGGCGGGGGGACCGGATACACCGGCGGCGCGGTGCCGCTCGACGCCGACTCGGCGGTACTCAACACCGAGAAGCTGGAGGAGATCTCCGCGGTCGAATGGGTGACCCTGCCGGGCCACGACGCACCGGTGGCCACCATCCGCGCCGAGGCCGGCGCCGTCACCCGGCGCGTCTCCGAGGCGGCGGAGGCCGACGGCCACGTCTTCGCCGTCGACCCTACTTCGCAAGACGCCTGCACCATCGGCGGCAATATCGCCATGAACGCCGGGGGCAAGAAGGCGGTCCTCTGGGGCACCACTCTGGACAATCTGGCCTCGTGGCGCATGGTCACCCCGGAGGCGAAATGGATCGAGGTCGAGCGAATCGACCACAACCTGGGCAAGATCGACCGTCAGGAGACGGTCCGCTTCCGCGTCACCCGGTACCGGGCCGACGGCAGGACACCGGAAGGGGAGCCGGAGGAGTTGAGCTTTCCGGGCTCTACCTTCCGCAAGGTCGGTCTCGGTAAAGACGTCTCCGACAAGTTCCTCGGCGGCCTGCCCGGCGTTCAGAAGGAGGGCTGTGACGGGTTGATCACGTCGGCCCGCTTTATCGCCCACCGCATGCCGGAATACCAGCGCACCGTCGCGCTGGAGTTCTACGGCAACGATCTCCACCAAGCGGTTCCCGCCGTCGTGGAGATCCGCGACGATCTACTGGCCGACGAGAAGGTCGCCCTGGCCGGCCTGGAACACCTCGACGAGCGCTACCTGCGCGCCGTGCGGTACAGCCCCAAGGCGAACCGGGGCGAACCCCCGAAGATGCTGCTGGTCGCCGACCTCGCCGGCGACGACCCTGACGCCGTGCAGGCCGCCGCCTCGCGCATGGTGCTGCTCGCCAACCGGCGCAACGGCGAGGGCTTTATCGCCGTCTCCGCCGAGGCGCGGCGCCGCTTCTGGGCCGAACGATCGCGCACTGCCGCCATCGCCGCCCACACCAACGCCTTCAAGATCAATGAAGACGTGGTCATCCCCCTGGAGCGGCTGGCCGAATACACCGAGGGCGTGGAGCGGATCAACATCGAACACTCCATCGCCAACAAGCTGGCGATGGTCGACGAGATCGCCGCCTACCTCGAAGGCCCGCTCCCGGAACTGCGCCGGGTCAAAGATTTCGAGGAGAGCGAGGAGAACGAGCGCATCGTCGCCGACAAGCGGGCGGCGGCCATCGCGCACCTCGACGGCGTCCGCCGGCGGTGGCACGCCATCCTAGAAGCATTCGACACCCCGGCCGCAGAGCGCGACGACCTCCTCGACACCGCAGCGCGGGAGGACCGGCGCGAGGGCGACCGGATCATCGATTTGCTGCTGCGGCGCAGCCTCCGTATCTCCTACCGCCGTGAGGTGGAACGGCCGATCCGGGAGATCTTCGAAGGCCAAGATCTGGCCCCGGTCCCGGCCAAGGTCAACGAGATCCACGACCGGGTCCTGCGCGGCCGGCTCTTCGTCGCGCTGCACATGCACGCCGGCGATGGCAACGTCCACACCAACATACCGGTGAACTCCAACGACTACGCCATGATGCGCGAAGCGGAAAGAATCGTGGACCGGATCATGGCGCTGGCCGCCTCGCTCGACGGCGTCATCACCGGGGAGCACGGCGTCGGCCTGACCAAGATGCAGTACCTCGATCCGGAGCAGGTCCGGCGCTTCGAGGCGTACAACCGCCGGGTCGACCCCGAGGGGCGTTTCAACCGGGGCAAGCTGCTGCCGGGATCGGGGCTGGAGAACGCCTACACCCCGTCGCTGCGCCTGGTCGAGCAGGAGGCGATTATCCTCGAACAGAGCGAGCTCGGCGCGCTCAACCACGACATCAAAGACTGCCTGCGCTGCGGCAAGTGCAAGGCGGTCTGCACCACCCACGTCCCACGCGCCAACCTACTCTACTCGCCGCGCAACAAGATCCTCGCCGCCGGGCTCATCATCGAGGCCTTCCTCTACGAGGAGCAAACCCGGCGCGGCCTCTCACTGCGCCACTTCGACGAGATGAACGACGTCGCCGACCACTGCACCGTCTGCCACCGCTGCCTGGCGCCGTGCCCGGTCGACATCGACTTCGGCGAAGTCACCATCCGCATGCGCCACATTTTGAAGGAGCGCGGCCGGCGCAAGCGCAAGCCGGCCACGGCCGCCTCCATGGCCTTTCTCAACGCCACCGACCCGCGCCTCGTGCGCGCCATGCGCAAGGGGTTGGCCCAGTGGGGGTTCGCCGCCCAGAGCCTTGCCGTGACAGCGGCCCGGTGGTTGCGGATCGCCCCGATGAAGCGGCGACCGCCGAACACCACCGGCGGCTCCGGCGTTGCGGCACAAACGCTTCACTTCGTTCAAAAGCCGTTGCCGGGCCGCGTTCCGGCCCAGACCATGCGTGCCTACCTCGCCGCCGAGGAGCCGGACCACGTCGCCATCATCCGCGACCCCGAGCGGGTCGACGACAACTCCGAGGCAGTCTTCTACTTCCCCGGCTGCGGCTCGGAACGGCTCTTCAGCCAAGTAGGGCTCGCCACCCTCGCCATGCTCCACCACGCCGGCGCCCGTACCGTGCTGCCCCCCGGCTACCTCTGCTGCGGCTATCCGCAAAAGGCCGGAGGCGATATCGAGAAGGGCCACGCGATCAGCACCGCCAACCGGGTGCTCTTCCACC
This sequence comes from Halorhodospira sp., assembly GCA_007121755.1. Classification (GTDB taxonomy): domain Bacteria; phylum Pseudomonadota; class Gammaproteobacteria; order Nitrococcales; family Halorhodospiraceae; genus SKYL01. The sequence goes on from SKJZ01000158.1 coordinate 13,586, forward strand.
GCATCGCCAACACCCTGAACTACCTCGACATCCAGACCGTGGTGGTCTCCTGCGGGACCTGCATGGACCAACTCATGCTCTACCGCTTCGAAGAGATCTTCCCCGGCTGCCGGCTGCTCGATATCCACGAGTACCTGCTGGAGAACGGCTACCGGCTGGAGGAGGAGCCCGGCAAACACTACCTCTACCACGAGCCGTGCCACACCCCGATGAAGAGCCACGACGGTGTCCACGTGGCCTCTCGCCTAATGGGCCAGGAGGTGGCGTTGTCGGACCGTTGCTGCGGCGAGGCCGGCACCTTCGCCGTCGCCCGCCCCGATATCGCCACCCAGGTCCGTTTCCGCAAGGAGGAGGAGATCCGGCGCAGCGTGGAGACCCTAACCGGCAAGCCGGAGGCTGGCGGCGGCGAGGTCCGCATGCTCACCTCGTGCCCCGCCTGCCTGCAGGGCCTCGCCCGCTACCGCACCGACACCGGGGTCGAAGCCGATTATATTGTCCTCGAGATGGCCCGGCGCCTGCTCGGCAGCGAGTGGCAGCAGGAGTTCGTGGATCGGGCGCGCCGCGGCGGCACGGAGAAGGTACTGCTCTAACGGTCTAACGGGGCCACTCAGATCCCCCGGCCAGGACGGAGCACCACGCCTCCAGCTTCTGTTGAAACGTGTAGGTCGCGTTCGCCGGACTTGTCGATGGCATCCGATAATAGCGGACACCGTTATGCCATACATGGCGTAAGTAGAGCGATTCTGCCGCCGCCCCGTTGAAGACGATGGATTCGATTTCGCGATGTTCCGCGAAAAAGGCAGCGAAGTCGTTCGGGACCAACGAAGTGCGGTCGATCGCCGAGTCGAGACTGCCCTCCCGCTTACAGTTCCGTAATACATCCCACAGGGCGATCCGGTGTTCGATCAGGCGGGCGGCGCGCTCCGTATACTCCAGATCGGGTGCGAAGCCCAGAACCGCGCCGACAATGGGCCAGAAGTGGTTTCGCGGATGGGCGTAGTAACGGCCGGCATCCAGGGAGGCACGCCCGGGCATGCTGCCGAGAATCAAGATCCGCGCATCGGCGGCGGATACCGGCGGGAAGCCGTGGAGAAGGTCGTGCCCGGCCATGGATCAAACCGCGACGCGGGCTAGCACGTCGTGGAGCGCCGCCCGTTTCAGCGGCTTCGTCATATAGTCGTCGCATCCGGCGGCGAGACAGCGATCGCGCACGCTCTCGACCGCGTGGGCGGAGAGGATCACCACCGGTGTGCGCGGGCGGCCCGACTCGGCCTCCAGTTCCCGCACCATCCGGGTCGCCTGTTCGCCGTCCAGCCTCGGCATCTGAAGGTCCATCAGGATCAGGTCGTAGTCCTTCTCGGCCCACGCCCGCACCGCCGCGTGCCCGTCCTCGACCACGTCCACGCGGCAGTCGGCCTGTTCCAGCATGGTGCGGACCAGTAGCGCGTTGACCGGCTCGTCTTCAGCCACCAACACCCGCAATCTCTCGCCATCGGCCCGCCGCCGGGTCGACCCGACGTCCGGCTCGTCAGCCCCGGTGGCCTCCGGAGCCGCTTCCACCTCCGGCAACACAGCGGTAAAGGTGAATGTCGTCCCCCCGCCCGGGGTGTCCTCTACCCCCATCTCGCCGTCCATCAAGTGGACGAACTCGCGGCAGATCTTCAGACCCAATCCGCTGCCGCCATACCCGCGCTCGGCGGCGTGGACCTGGGTGAACGGTTCGAAAACCAAATCCCGCTGCTCTTCGGGAATGCCGATGCCGGTATCGCGGACGGAGAACCGCAACCGCTCTCCGGAATCCCTCTCAACCCGCACATGGACCCCACCCTGCTCGGTGAACTTGAGCGCATTGCTCACCAGGTTGCTGAGGATCTCGCCCAACCGGGCGGCATCCCCCTCCACCCACGTGGGAACCGCCGGATCGACATCGAGTTCCAACGTGAGCCCCCGTTTCCGGGCGGTCAAGCGCATGAGGTCGAGTTGCTGCTCCAACAGCCGATGCAGCGCGAAGGGCTCGCGCTTGAGCACCGCCCGTCCGGCCTCGATCCGCGACAAGTCGAGCAGCGTATCGATCAACGACAACAGGTTTTCGCCCGCGGTCCGGCAGAGCTTCAGGTAGTAACGCTGGGTCTCGTCGAGTTCGGTGCCGCTGAGAAGCTCGGAGAAGCCGATGATAGCGTTCAACGGTGTGCGCAGATCGTGGCTGACCGCCGCGAGAAAGTCGCTCTTGACGCGGTTGGCCCGCTCCGCCTCCTGGCGCGCCTTGCGCAGCGACTCCTCCTGGCGTTTCTGTTCGCTGATATCGTGGAAGACGGCGACGAAGTAAGCGATCTTCCCCGTGCTGTTGCGCACTGCGGAGATGGCCGCCCACTCCGGATACACCATGCCATCCTTGCGCCGGTTCCAGATCTCGCCCTCCCACGAGCCGGACGTCCGGAGGGTCTGCCACATGTCCCGGTAGAAGTCGGGTCCGTGCAAGCCGGATGAAAGGATGCCCGGCGTCTGTCCGATCACATCTTCCGCCTCGTAACCGGTAATCCGGGTAAAGGCGGGATTGACCCGCTGGATGACTCCGGAGGCGTCCGAGATCAGCGTCGCCTGGCTGGTTTCGAATGCGGCCGCCAGCAGTTGGAGTTCCCGGTGCTCCTTTTCCAACTCCCGCACCCCGGCCTCCACGGCGAGTTGCGCCCGGCGCCGTTCCAGACTGTCGACCACCGTTTGACCCAGATCCTGGAGCATCTCCAGATCTTCTTCACTCAATACCCGGGGCCGGTAGTCTTTGATGCAGAGCATGCCGACGCGGTACCGGCCCTCGACCGTCAACGGTACGCCAGCGTAGAAGCGGACATGTGGAGGGTTGGTCACCATTGGGTTATCACGGAAACGGGAATCCTCCAACGCATCCGGAACGATAAACTGCCCCTCTTCGCAAATGCCGTGGGCGCAGAAGGCGATCTCGCGGTCGGTCTCGGGGACGTCGACGCCCTGGGCCGACTTGAACCACTGCCGGTGCCGGTCCACCAGCGAGACCAGAGCGACCGGCACATCGAAGACGCGGCAGGCGAGCCGCGTAACCCGGTCGAAGGCCTCCTCCGGAGGGGTGTCGAGGATCTCGCAACGATAGAGGGCGGCAAGCCGCCGTTCTTCATCGGTCGGAATCGGAGGACTGCCGCTAGCGGGGGTACCGGACACTCGGTCTCTCTCCCTGGATGAATGCGGACCCGGATGCGCCGGGATTCGCGGGCAAGCCTACACCCCCACGCAATCCGAGTCCCGGCCAGTGTACCGGCCATAACCCCGATAAGCTGCCGTAAGTTACTTTATCGTAGACGGGGCAAAAGAAGCTCCGCTAGCGGGGGGCGGCGCGCTCCGGCATCACCAGACGGGAGATATAATCCGCCACCACCTCGACGTCCTCATCGCTGTAACCCCGCAGGACCAGCACCATATCCGGATTGGCGTTGCGCCGCTCCAGATCTCGGATCTCCTTGGTCTGGCGCACCAGATAGCCGTAGTGCTGCCCGGCGAGAACCGGCTTGAACCGCTCCGCGTCCCCTTCGCCGTTGACCCCGTGGCACTCCCGGCAGTCACGGTTGTAGAGGCGCTCGCCGCGCGCCAAATCGTCCCCCGGCCCCTTGCCGTTATCGCCCGGGATCGGCAGCGATTCGAGGTAGGCGGCGATATGAGGCAGGTCGTCGTACTCAAGGATGTGCTCATCGGCGAACGGGTACATCGTCGGATTATCGCGGCTGCCCCGGCGGATATCGAGGATCTGCTTAATCAGCACCGAGGCGTGTTGGCCGGCGAGCTGTGGATAGGTGCCGTCCTGGCGGCCCGATCCGTCCGCTCGATGGCAACCCTGGCAGTAGACATAGGCGTAGCGGCCTTGCTCGTAGTCGACCTCGACGCTCAGCAGCGCGTTGACCTCATCCTCCGTGTGCTCCCATACATAGTCTTCCGCTTCGATGCCGGGCGCTCTCGGCTGCTCCCCGATCTCTGCCCCCTGGAGGGTGAAGACCACCACCAACAGGGGCGCAACCAGCAACAGGTGGGGCATTCTCATCGATGCTCTCCTTATCGGACCGGCCACCCGGACCGTATCAATCCAAAGTCGCATGATACTCGGCCACCGCCCGCATCTCTTCCTCGGTCATGCGCATGACCACCCTTTGCATCGCCATGCGCGAGTCGTTGTCCCGCTCGCCGGCGGCAAACCGCTTCATCTCTTGGAAGGCGTACTCGGCGTACTGGCCGGCCAGACGCGGGAAACGGGGCTGGCCGCGAGCGTCTTCGCCGTGACAACCGGCGCACGCGGGAAACCCGGAGTCGGGATTGCCCTCGAAGTGGATCGTCTCGCCCCAGGCGACTAGTTCGGGATCGTCGGGTTCCTCGGGCCGGACCGTCTGGCTGGCGTACCACGCCGCCACCGCGCGCCGCTCCCTCTCGCTGAGCTGGATCGCCATCGGCTCCATGAGGGGGCTAGGCCGTAAGTCGCCGGTAAAGTCCTCCAACTGCTTGACGATATAGTCCTCATCGAGCCCGGCGAGTTTCGGCCACACCGGGTTCGGCGGCGAGATTCCGTTACCGTCGGCTCCGTGGCAACCGGCGCAACCCCGCTCCTTGACCAGCCTCTCCCCTTCCGCCGTCGCCTCTGACTGCGCATGGAGCGCCGACGACACCATTGCGGTGCCGATCAATACGCCCGTGAGAAACGATCTTCGCATCAACCCGCTCTCCAATTCCCGCCCAGTATGGCCGATTATCGATAGTGTGCCGCGTTAGGCGGGGGGTCCGCAAAGCTCACCTGCGCCTACCCCGGACACGAAGCGCGGATGGACACGCAGCTTGCTTTCAGGCATCA
>SKJZ01000137.1 GCA_007121755.1 Halorhodospira sp.
GCACGCCTCGATGCGTACGCCCCGGTCCGCCAACCGCCGGATACGCTCGGCGATCCGTTCGGCCGTCACTTGGTGTTCGAAGGGGATCAAGTCCTCGTCGGCCGCCAGAAAGCGGGTCGACGGGCCGCGAAAGGCGACGATGAGGTCCGGGGTGACGCCTTGGGCCTCCATGCCGTCCATGGTCTCCTCCACGACCTCGAGGATGCGGGCGATGGTCTCGGGGTTGCCGATGCCGATGTCGAAGATCCCCTTGCCGGTCTCCAGCCCGGAGAGCGCCCGCTGGTCATCGATCTCGTCCGTATGTCCGGGGAAGGCGGCCAGGGCGCCGGCGACCACGGCCGCGGCAAGAAACAGGGTGCGCGCTGCGTTGGTGGTGGAAAAGACCATCGCGTTGGGCTCCTTGGTGTTGGTCAAGTGGCGGAAGCAGCGTCCTTCTTGATCAAAAAGACGTAGGTGCCGTCGGCGGCCTGGCGGTCCCAGACCACCCGGTGGCCCATGGCGCGGCAGAAGACTTCAAAATCCATTGCCGAGCCGGGGTCGGTGGTGATGACCCGGAGCTCCTCACCGGGTTCGAGGCTGCGCAGGGCCTTCTTGGTCTTCAGGATCGGCTGCGGACAAACGAGCCCGCTGGTATCCAACTCCATCCGGGGTGCCGGACCTGGCGCGGCGGGCGCCCGACCTTCCGCGGAAGACGCCTCATGGGTGGCCCAGGCGCAGGTGTTGATGTACTTCAGACAGAGCACCCGCAAGCAGCTGGCCAGGTTCTTGTCATTGACGTTCTGGCAGTGGTAGGCGACCTGGGCGATGATCTCGGGGATGGTCATCCCCTCGCCGGAGGAGATCTCCTCCAGAACCGACCAGAAGGCGCGCTCCAAGCGGATGGTGGTGCAGTGGCCGTCGATCCTCAGGGAACGCCGCTCCGGCTCGTACTCTTTCCGGTCTTCCGGCGCGCATAGGCTGAACATGCGCTCCAACGGGCTCTCGCCGTGCCGGAAGGAGGTCTTCTCCTCGGCGGCGGGGTAAGAACCAGCGGGGCTGCAGACGCTTTCCTCCATTGAATCCATCCCTTGCCAAACCATAGGGGTTCGCAAAGGAGTATGGCATTGTGCCGCACGGGCCGCACCATCCCAATTGGGATAAGGCGGCCCCTCGTCCATGCGGCCTCGTCATTGCTCGCAATGCCCGACTATTCAGTGTCTCCCTAGATGTAGAGGTTGATGTCGGAGTTCAGGGCCGTCTCCATGTAGGTAGCCGCTCCGGCGAACTCTACGCCGTCGATGAAGTCGGCCGGTTGGAGTTCAAACAGATCCAGCGTCATCTGGCAGCCGATAAAGCGGACCCCCGTCTCAGCCGCCGCTTCCCGTAATTCCGGTACGGAGCTGACCCCCTTTTTCTTGATCAAGTTACGCATCATTCCAGACGCCATCCGGTCGACGCCGGGAAGCATCGACACGATGTTCGGCATCCCCATGTGCATGCCCATCATCGGCATCTCCATCGCCGGATTGCCGAGCGTGGAGATCCGCAAATGATTGAGATCCTTCTTGAGCAACTGCAACCCGTAGAAGGTGAAGAAGAGGCTGACCTTTACGTCCATAGCCGCCGCGGTGGTGGCCAGAATGAAAGGCGGGTAGGCCCAATCCAGCGTCCCTTTGGTGACGATCATCGACATGCTCTTCGGCTGTTGCTCGGTCGCGTTCATTCTCAATTCTCCTGCTGTTGCACAAGTTGTTAATCGACCACTTGGCCCGGAAACAGTGCGGCCCCGAAGCAGAGTCCGGTTGCAATGCACCGCGTAATACGCGCCGTTTGATTGGTACTCATGATCCACCTCCCGGTTTCCGCGGGACCCCGGCCCCCGCCACAGCAGTGGGGGGCCGGGGCTGCGGAGCGGCTGTTATTCGACGTTGTAGGAGCCGTCGGCAAGGATGGTGACTGCCGCGTCGACGAAGTAGGCGTCGACGCCTTCGGTAAGCAGCACCGCCATGTCATATGCCTCCCCGCTGCGGCCGCCGGTGGAGCAGAAGAAGATCACCGGCCGGTTGCGCGGGAGGGTGTCCAGCTTGTCCTCCAGATCGCCGATGGGGATGTTGATGGCGCCGGGCAGGGTGCCGTTGGCCGCCTCGTCGGGGGTGCGCACGTCGACGATGAGCGGTGCCGGGTTGCTCCCCTCTTCCAGCAGGCGTTCGAACGCGGCGACGGAGATGATTCCCTCGTCAGGGCCCTGCTGCAGTTCTCCGGCCGATCCGGCACCGGCGACGGCCACGTCCTCATCGCCGAACGCCTCCACCCAGCGCGGATAGCCGGCGGCGAAGGTCTTGACGTCGGTGTAGCCCATGTCCATCGCCTTCTGCGCGCTGTTGGCGCTGAGCGGGCACCGGTAGCCGTCGCAGTAGAAGATCACCGGAGTATCTTTGTCGGCCGGAAGCAGGTGGGTCATGGAGTCGAACCGCGAATCCGGGATGTTGATCGCGGTCGGCAGATGGCCGAGGTCGTATTTCCGCTTGGTGGGCCGGGAGTCGACAATGAGCGTCTGGTCTCCGCTTTCGATGAGATTGCGCATGTGGTCGGCGCCGACCGCGACCAATTCCCCCGCCTCTTTCCAGTCCGGCATGCCTTTCGCGTAGACCTTGATGTTCTCGTAGCCCAGCTCCTCGGCCCGGCGAGCCGACTGGTGGCTCAGCGGGCACTGGACACCGCCGCAGTAGAAGATCAGCAGCGTCGAGCGGTCCTCCGGCAGCAGATCGGCGTGACGGTCGAACTGGGTGTCGGGGATATTGATGGCGGTGGGAATGTGCCCCGGCTCGTAGCGGCGGGCCGGACGGGAATCGATAATGGCCACGCCCTCGGGCTGCGGCGTCACCGCGTACTGTTTGACGACGTCGCGATCGACGATCTCGTCGTACCAATTGCTGCGGTCAACGGACGGACCGGTGGCGCATGCGCTTAAGAGTAGCCCCAGCGCCCCGGCGCTGAACAGCAAGCTCATCGGTTTCAACATGGTCTTCTCCTCCTGTACTTGGTTGCTCTCTATCGGGGAGCCGTGGCTCCCGAAATGCTTATTGCACGGTGAAACGGTCAGTGGCCTCGTTGTAGGTCACGAGCGCGTACCACAGGCCGAGCAGCGCGAAGGTGGCCAGCCACGTCAGCCCCCAACCTCCGAGCAGGGACGGCCACCACGCCTCGATACCGAGGGCGGTCTCCTCCAACAGGTCCAGGTTCATTTCGGCGGTCAGGATGCCGCTGCGGCCGAGCAGCGCGCCGAAGGTCGAGCCGCTCCAGGCGAAGAAGAAGAGGGCGATCCACAACTTGAGGTGGCCCTCTCCCATTCTCCACAGTGAGCCGGAGGCGCAGCCGCCGGCGAAGATCATGCCCACGCCGAAGATCACCCCGCCGGCCAGGGAGCCGAGCCAGAAGCGCGGAGGAATGGCGAGGTAGGGATCGAGACCGGCCAGGATCAGCGCCGCCACCGGTGCGCCCACCGCTACTGCGGTAATAAACGCCTTGGTCAGTTCACCCTCGCCGGTCATCAGCGGTTCGCGCACGACCCGCGACAGACAGAACCGGGAGCGGTGCAGGATGAAGCCGATGGCGAGGCCGCCGAGGATCAACACGCCGCGCTCCGCCAATCCAGAGTCGCCGCTGAGCAGCCACGCCGCCGCCCACCAGCCGACCGCGGCCAGTACCACCGCGCCGAACAGCGGATGGAAGCGCTGCAGCACAGGTTCACCGCCGGAAGTACGTGGGGCCGCGGTGCCCCACCAAATGTGTTCCATGCTCCACAGCAGCAGCTTGAGGCCGATGGCGGCTCCGCCCAGCAAACCGAGCAGCATCATCCACCCGGCCGGAGAGCTGAACAGCAGTGGTGTAAAGAACCCGCCGGTTGTGCATCCCCCGGCAAGGAGGGCGCCGATGCCCATCAATGTGCCGCCTAGGGCGCCGTATACATATTCGATTTTCGGCGCCCGGCTGATCCGGAACTGCGACGCCAGCAAGGCGGCGGAGAACGCTCCGAGCAGCAGGGCGATATTCATGATGGAGATGCGGTGGCTCAGCGGGCTGTCGAGCGTCGGCGAGATGCCGAGCAGCGGGCCGAGACCGATCAGATTGTTGAAATAGTCGCCCCACAGCCTCACCCCGGAAAAGACGCCCCAAAAGTAGCCGGTGGCGATCAACGCCAGATTGACCAGCACCAGCAGCGCGGCGCCGAAGAAGGGGGACCACTGGGTGACAAAGACCGCGTCGTAGTCTCTGGCAAAGGCGCGCGTCCAGGCCGGAGCGCCGCTCGTTCGGGGTTGTGCCTCGGATACTCCGTTGCTCATTGTCGTCTCTCCCTCGAATCAGTCGCAGCCCGCCGGGTTGTCGGAGTCCTTGGCCGACGAGACGAGCCATGTCCGCACATTGGCGAACATCTGGTCGTCGTCCACGGAGAGAAAGCGCTCGGCCACCCGGTTGTGTTCCTGGATCGACTCGCGATGGGCCTGGCTGGTGAAGTCGCTGACCTTGCCGTCATAGGCGCCGCCGGCGTCGTGGCGGTCCGTGTCCAAGTAGCTCTCCCACTCGGCGATGGTCTTTTGGTTCGGCGCAATCCCGCTCCCTGTCTCGGCAACGTGGCAATCGGTGCAGATCGAGCGGTAGTAGAGCCGCCCCAGGCGGGGGTCGCCGTCGGCCAACGCGGCCACCGGGGCGGCGACGAAGCCGGCGCAGGCCAGCAGCGGCAGTGCGATACGCAGTGGGTTCACGGTTGCCTCCCTCTTGATGCTTTGGTTATTCGCGGCGCTGGTCCCCGCTGCTCCACCGCCGGGTTGCGGGGTTGGCGGCGGAACGGGCGCGGGGCCAGCGTACGGTTCGAGACTAGGTGGGAGGCGGGACGAAGGGGTGTTACATATTGCGTACTCTGCAATTAATACATGTTGAATACATTTCTCGGCCAGTGCGGGCCCGTGGCAGCGCCACCTTTTCGGCGATCCAGGCGCAAGCCACGGCAGCGCGGGCATTCTCCGGAGTGTGGGCAATACTTATCGCGTGGGATGTAGGCGGTTTGTACCACCATGGGCGCCGCAAGGCGGCGCACGCTCTACACGACCACAACCCAACCGTTGCTGTCTCCGGAGGAGCCATGAAAAAGACCAAAACGTGGATCGCGATTCCGCTGTTGTTCTCCGTCACCGGCTGGGCCGCCGCCGATGAGATGGAGTCGTACCAAGCCGACGCGGCACAGGCGGTCCAGATGCTGTTTCAACAACTCAAGGAGCGTCTGGGGTCGGCCATGGGCACCGGTGGGCCGCCCCACGCCATCGCCGCCTGCCACGAGGACGCCCAGAAGATCACCGAGCAGGTCTCCGCCGCCACCGGTTGGACGGTGGGGCGCACCAGTCTGCGTCTGCGCAACCCGGAGAACCGGCCCGATGCGTGGGAGCGGCAGGTGCTGGCCGAGTTCGAGGCGCGCCGGGTGATTGGGGAGCCGTTGCAGGAGATCGCCTATATGGAGGTGGTGGAAGAGGGGGGACAGGAACGGGTCCGCTTCATGAAAGTGATCCCCACCGGTGAGGTCTGCCTGAGTTGCCACGGCAGCGATCTGAGCGCCGAGGTGCGGGCGCAACTCGACGCCCTCTACCCGGAGGATCAAGCCACCGGCTTCCAGCAGGGGGAGATTCGGGGCGCCTTCACCCTTTCACGGGTGAAGTAGATGGCTGTATGCAGCAAATTGCCGCACGATCACGCAGATGGTTGTCCGGCGCCACACCGGGGACATGGTGGAAACGGAGTCACTTGAC
>SKJZ01000278.1 GCA_007121755.1 Halorhodospira sp.
ATCGCGCGCAAAAACTCGCGGCGCTGGCGCGCCGCTCAGACAGCTTGCGCGCTCTCCGAGCGGCTGCGCCGCTCTCCGTCCCGCTCGGCCTGCGATGCTCGGCGCGTCCGGATGGACACACGGGCGGCATACGGCACGGCCGGCTTTTCGAGACCCTCTAACTTACTCGCCACGGCTGGAGTCGCGCTTCTTGGACGCGCCCTGCCGGGAGCCCTTCTTACCGGATGGGCGCGCCGACCGCGGGGCCGAATCTGTTCCCTCGCCGCCGGAGCCTGCTCCCTCCTTATCCTCGCTTCTCTCCTTGCCCTCATCGTCAAGCCCGCTGAGCTGACGCCAGACCGACAGGTTCTGCTCGGCGAACTGGGTCAGCATGGACACCGGGTTGTGGTCCATGAACTCCCGCGTGCGCTCCCGGAACAGGCGCTGCTGCTCGCCCCACAGTTCGAGGCTCTTCTCCAGATAACTGGTAAGCATGCTCTGCATGTTGCCGCCGTATGCGCGGATCAACTCGGCGAGAAGCTGCGAGGAGAAGATCGGCTCGCCGCCCTCCTCCTCTTCGCTAATGATCTGCAACAGAATGGAACGGGTGATATCCTCGCGCGTCTTGGCGTCGACGACATGAAAATCGACTCCGTCCAGCACCAGCCGCTTGACATCGGCCAGCGTGATATAGCTGGAAATCGCGGTATCGTATAGCCGCCGGTTGGGATACTTCTTGATGACGCGGGTTGTATCCATGCGCCGTTTCACATATTCATCGTTGCGGTAGCGCAACGGTATGCTGCACCACGGCAAGTGTCAAGAAACAGACCGCTGGCTGTAGAGTTGGTAGACTCGCACCCAGCGCCACGACTTATCGGCCAGGCGGAATATCAGCGCATGAACGACGATTCGCGTAGCCGCTCGACACTGGAGCGCATCGGCGGCGTGGAAACCCTCCCGCCTTTGCCATACGTGGCTCATGAAATCCTGCTGGCAACAAGCACCAACGACGCCGATATCATGGATATCGCCGCCACCCTCTCCCGTGAACCGGGACTGGCGGCGCGCATCGTGGCCATGGCCAACACGGCCTTCTTCACCCGCCAGAAACCGATCTACGCGGTGGAGCACGCGGTCATGCGGCTCGGACTCAACCGGGTGCGGGTGCTGGCCGCGTCCCTGCTCCTCAACCGCGTGTTCAACTCATCCCAGTGCCGCGCCTTCAAGCTTGAGCGGTACTGGCACGAGGCCGTCGGCACGGCCTTCGCGGCGGCGCGTCTGGCCCCGTTGACCGCGCCCGACAGCAGCAAGGACGCTGCCTACTTGGGCGGCGTCCTCCACAGTATCGGGCTGCTGCTGCTGGTCCACATCTTTCCCCGGCCGATGAACGACGTCCTGATCCGCCACGGAGCTGACCCCGACGCCTCGCTCGCCGCGCTGACCCACGAGGCGCTCGGCTGCGACTACGGCGAGGCCGGCGAACTCCTGCTTCGGGAGTGGGAGGTGCCGCAACCAATCACTGCCGTGGCCGGCCACTCGCACCGGCGCGGCTACAGCGGCGCCCACCAGGAACTGGTGAACACGGTGCGTTTCGCCAACGAATGGCTGCAGGTCGATTTCGCTCACGACCAAATGGACGACATACCGCCCCTGCCGGCCACCACCCTAGCCAGGATCGGGGAGGCGTGCCGCTCGGAACATGATGCCCTGGCGACCTTCGCCCGGCTGCTGGCGGCCGGTTGACCCGCCGACGAGCCACCACACCGCGTCACGGCTCTTCGAGCCCGAGAAACGCCGCCGCCTTATCCACGGTCTCCTGGAGCTCCTCGGCGGGGTCCGAGTCCGCCACAATCCCGCCCCCCGCCCAATAGGTAATGCGCCCGCCGGCACAAACGGCGGTGCGAATAGCGATATTGGTATCCATCCGGCCGTCGAAGCCGAGATAACCGATGCTCCCGCAGTAGACGCCCCGCGGCCCCGGCTCCAACTCCTGGATAATCTCCACCGCCCGGCGCTTGGGCGCACCCGTCACCGACCCCCCTGGCAGGCAGTCGCCGAGCAGATCAAGGGCGTCCCGGTCGGGACGCAGCGTGCCGGTAACGGTGCTCACCAAGTGGTGGACGTTGGCGAAACGGTGAGGACGGAAGAGCGACGGCACCGAGATACTGCCGGTCTCGCAACTCTTACCCAGATCGTTGCGCAGGAGGTCGACGATCATCACATTCTCGGCCCGGTCCTTGGCGCTGGAGCAAAGAGCCCGCTCCGCCGCCGCATCCTCCACCGGGTCGCCCCCGCGCGGCCGCGTCCCCTTGATCGGCTCCGTGACCACCCGACGATTGCCGTCCAATTGCAAGAAGCGCTCCGGCGAGAGGCTGAGCACATCGGCGAACGGCAGCCGCAACCAGGCGGAGAACGGCGCCGGCCCCCGGCCGCGCAGCCCCAAATAGCCCGCCGCCGGATCCCCCTCGAAAGGCGCGGAGAACCGCCGGGCGAGGTTGACCTGGTAGCAGTCGCCAGCCCGGATATACTCCTGGACCCGACGGAAGGCCTCGGCGTAGGCGGCGCCTTCCGGCTCCCGTTCAAGCCCCGCCGTCAACCGGAAGGCGTCCGCCCCGGAAGCGCCCGCTGCGGCCTCGTCCCACCGGCGCTCCAACTCCGCCGCAAGCCCCCGGTCGGCGCCCTCGCCCACTAGCACCGTGCTCTCCGTCCGATGGTCGGTCACCACCGCCCAGTCGTAGATGCCGACCGCCATGACCGGCAACGCGGGATCGGCGCCGGCCACCCCCAACCTCCGGCGCCCCAGATCGTAGCCGAAGTAGCCCACGGCCCCGCCGGAGAACGGCGCCTCCGGACAGGCCGGGCGGCGTTCTCCCAACAGCGCCCGCAGGTGGCGCAACGGATCACCCCGCAGCCGGTACGTGCCGCCTCGGTCATCGATGATGCTCTCGCCACCGCGGCTGACCAACGTGGCGTGGGGACGGGCCACGAACAGGTCGTACCGCCCGGCGGCCGGCCCCGGCCGGCCCGAGTCCAGCCATGCGGACCACGGCTCGCGGCATAGCGCGTCAAACCACCGGCGGCCGTCGGCGGCGTAGGGCAGCACAATATGCTTTACGGAATCACTCACACCGCGCTTCCTTTGAGTCGTCCGGAGCGCCGGCCGGCTTTTCGCGGTACCCTGGGCACGCGAAAGGAGGTCCACTATGCCGGAGACAGAAGCCGCCGCATTTTACGACGCCCGCCCGTGGCAACGTCACTACGGAGACGGCATCCCCACCGAATTCGCCCCCATCGACCTGGAGTCCATCGCCGACATCTCCCGCCGCTGCGCCGCGTCCTACCCCCGACGCCCGGCGCATACGCTCTGCCTGGAGAACGGGCTCCACGCCACGCTGGACTTCGCCACGGTGGACCGCCTGGCCGACGCCTTCGCCGCATGGCTCATCCGCGAGGCCCATCTTGCACCCGGCGACCGGGTGGCGATCCAGATGCCGAACTGCCTCGCCTACCCGGTGGCTGTTTTCGGCACCCTGCGCGCCGGCGGCGTGGTCGTAAACGTCAATCCACTCTACACCCCCGACGAAACCCGGCACCAATTGCGTGACTCCGGCGCCACGGTGTTGGTCATTATCGACCTGTTCGCCGACAAGATCGCGGCGGCGCTCCAAGACACGGCTGTGGAGCGGACACTGCTGGCCGGCATCGCCGACCTCTTTCCGGCGCTCAAGCGGACGCTGATCCACACCGTGTTGAGATTGCGCCGGGAGATCCCCGCGCAGCCTTCCGGAACCGAGCGGTTCACTGCGGCCCTCGCCGCCGGCAAACAACACGGGCCGCAGAACTGGCCGGCACGGAGCGGCGACGATCCCGCCCTGCTGCAATACACCGGCGGCACCACCGGGGTTGCCAAAGGCGCGGAACTCCGGCACCGACACATCCTCGCCAACCTCGCCCAGATGAACGCGGTGGCCGGCACCGCCATCCGCCCCGGCGAGGACGTGGTGCTGACCGCCCTGCCGCTCTACCACATCTTCGCCTTCACCTTTAACTTCCTGGTCTTTCACTACAACGGGTGCCACAACATCCTCTGCCCGTCGCCGCGTCCGCTCTCCAAGCTGCGCAAGGCCTTCGAGAAGTTCCCGATCACCAAGTTCTCTGGGGTCAACCTCCTCTTCTACGGCCTCTGCCGGGAGCAGTGGTTCCTAGACAACCCTCCGCGCACCATCGATCTCTCCATTGCCGGCGGCACCGCCCTCCATCGCGGCACGGCGGACCTATGGCGACAGGTGGTGGGGAGTCCCGTGCTCGAAGGCTTCGGCCTCACCGAGACCAGTCCGGTGCTATCGGTCAACCCGCCCCTCGGGGAGAACCGGTCCGGCACCGTGGGTACCCCCCTGCCGGGAAGCGACGTGCGTATCGTCGACGACGACGACCGACCGCTGCCGCAAGGCGAGCATGGCGAGATCGTTGCCAGGGGGCCGCAGGTCTTTACCGGGTATTGGCGGCGCCCCGACGAGACCGCGCACGCACTGCGCGGCGGCTGGTTTCACACCGGCGATATCGGCTACATGGACGCCGGCGGTTACATCGCCATTGTCGATCGCAAGAAGGACATGATTGACGTCTCCGGATTCAACGTCTATCCCAACGAGGTGGAGGAACGGCTGGCCGAGCACCCGGACGTCCTGGAGGTGGCCGTGGTCGGCGCCCCGCGAGGCGAGGCCGGAGAGGCAGTGGTCGCCTTTGTCGTGCTACGCGACGGCTCGGTAACCGAACAAGACCTCATCGATTTCGCGCGGGAACGGTTGACCGGCTATAAGGTTCCCCAACGCATTGTCTTCCGCCGGGAACTGCCCAAGACGCCGGTAGGCAAGATCCTGCGCCGCGAATTGCGCGGCGAAGCACAGGCCGTGGTGACGGAGGAGTAGAACATGGGTTGGTTCCACCGCCGTCCCCCGGCGCTCAAGCTCGCCCTCCAAGGCGGCGGCGCCCATGGCGCCTTCACCTGGGGGGTACTGGACCGCCTTTTGGAAGAGGATCTCGACTTCGAAGGGCTTTCGGGCGCCAGCGCCGGGGCTTTGAACGCGGCCGTCTTCGCCACCGGCTGGCTGCGCCGCGGCGCCGACGGCGCACGGGAGGCGCTCCACGATTTTTGGCTGAACATCTCCGATAGCTCCCGCTCCCTGCGCCAGGCACCCCTCGACTTCCTCTTCAGCGGCTGGAACCGGGACTGGTCGCCCGACTTTCTGCTCCTCACGTCATTGACCAAAGTCGCTTCGCCGTATCAACTCAACCCGTCCGGCTTCAACCCCCTGGAGCAGATCCTGGCCGACCACATCGACTTCGATCTGCTGCAGAACACGCGCCGACTCAAACTCTTCGTCGCCGCCACAAACGTTCACACCGCCCACCCGCGTATCTTTCACAATCGGGAGATCACCTCCAACGCCCTACTCGCGTCGAGCTGCCTGCCGATCCTCTTCCAAGCCGTGGAGATCGACGGCGAACACTACTGGGACGGTGGCTACAGCGCCAACCCGGCGCTCTACCCCCTGCTGCTGGAGTGCTCGTGCCGCGACCTGCTCCTGGTGCAACTCTCGCCGCGCAACCGCACTGATGTGCCGACCCACATCAACGACATCGCCCACCGGATCAACGAGATCTCTTTCAGCGCCCACCTCTTCCGCGAATTGCAGATGCTGGCCGTCCTCCACCGCCAGGGGCGGCACATCCCTCTCGCCCTCCACCCCTTGCGCCGCCGCGTCCGGGCGCTGCACTTCCACCTGATCCACACCGAGGGCGTCACCGAGGATATGGGGCGGGCCAGCCACATCAACGCCGACTGGAGCTTCCTCACCCACCTGCGCGACCGGGGCCGCGAGACCGCCGACGCCTGGCTGACCCGCCACCGCGCCGCCCTCGGCAAGCGCTCCTCCGAACGCCTGGAACGGTTTCTCTAACCCTACCCCACGCGGGGAGGACGGTTTGGGCCGTCGGGTGGTTGCGCCCTTCTTGGGGGGACGTTAAGCGTAGCCGCGGTCCGGAGCCGGATCAGGCCCGAAGGGCGCGCACATGGATGTGCGCGCCGGCCTGCGCGCTTGGAGCGCATCAGGCCGGCCCCGGCGGAGGACCGCAAGGCGCAGCGTGTCCCCCCAAGAAGGGCGCAGCCACCCGACGGCCCAAACCGTCCTCCCCGTACCGGGAGTCATCGCCACCCGGCCGCTTCTGGTAGGCTATCCACCACTCCCATCCACCACCGACAACGACTGACGTGAGCCATGGCCGGACACAGCAAATGGGCCAATATCAAACACCGCAAAGCGGCCCAAGATGCCAAGCGGGGCAAGATCTTCACCAAACACATCCGGGAAATCACCGTGGCCTCCCGCATGGGCGGCCCCGACCCGGAGTCGAACGCGCGCCTGCGCCTCGCCCTTGATCGCGCCTTTGCCGTCAACCTGCCCAAGGACAAGGCCGAAGCCGCCATCAAAAAGGGCGCCGGCCTCGACGAGAGCGAGAATTACGAAGAGGTGCGCTACGAGGGCTACGGCCCCGGCGGCATCGCCGTCATGGTCGACTGCATGACCGACAACCGGAACCGCACCGTCTCGGAGGTCCGCCACGCCTTTACCAAGCACGGGGGCAAGCTCGGAACCGACGGCTCGGTCGCCTACCTCTTCCAGGAACGCGGGGTCATTCTCTTCCCCCCCGGCTACGACGAGGAGGCGATCATGGAAGCCGCCCTGGAGGCCGGTGCCGAGGACATCGTCGAACACGACGACGGGTCGCGCGAAGTGCTCACGACGACGGACACCTACCGAGATGTCCGCGATGCCCTGCTCACCGCCGGGCTGGAACCGGCCGAGGCCGACGTGACCTGGCGACCGGACCTGACCGTCGACGTCCAGGGGGACGATGCCCAGGCGGTTCTCAAGCTGCTGGAACGCCTCGAGGATCTCGACGATGTACAGAACGTCTATACCAACGCCGATGTGGCGGCCGAGGCTTACGACGAAGCGTAGCGGGGAGACATGACCCGAATCCTCGGCATCGACCCCGGCTCCAGGACGACCGGCTACGGCTTGGTGGAGACCGATGGAAACCACCGTTGCCTCGCCGACGGCGTTATCCGCTCGCCCAAGGGGACACTGGCCGAACGCCTGGCCCGGATCCACGCCGGGCTGACAGAGGTCATCGCCGAGTTCTCTCCCGACGAGGTAGCGGTGGAGCGGGTGTTCGTTCATCGCAATGCCGATTCTGCCCTGAAGCTGGGCCAGGCGCGGGGGGCGGCACTGGTTGCGTGCGTCTCAGCAGGCCTGCCGGTGGCGGAGTATGCGCCGACGCTGGTCAAACAGGCAGTGGTCGGGGCCGGAAGGGCGGATAAACGGCAAGTGGCGTTCATGGTGCGTGCCCTGCTGCGCCTTCGCGCTACGCCGCTGGAGGACGCCGCCGACGCCTTGGCCATCGCCATCTGTCACGCCCACCTGCGCAACGCCGCCACCCGCGCGGCAGCCGGAGGCGCGGGATGATCGGCCGGCTGCGCGGGAACATTATCGACAAGCACCCCCCTACCATCTTGCTGGAAGCTGGCGGGGTCGGCTACGAAGTCGATGTACCCCTCTCCGCTCTGGAGGCGCTCCCCGGAATAGGCGACGAGGCAGTGTTGCACACCCACCTCAGCATCCGTGAGGACGGCCAGACGCTGTTCGGCTTCCTCGAACGCTCTGAACGGGATCTCTTCCGGGTCTTGATTCGGGTCTCCGGAGTCGGCCCGCGGCTCGCCCTGGCGCTACTCTCCGGCCTGAACGGCGCCGAACTGCGGCGCTGCGTCCACGAAGAGGACACCACGACTATGACCCGCATCCCGGGCGTCGGACGCAAGACCGCCCAGCGCCTTATCGTCGAGCTGCGCGACCGGCTGGAGGGTTTGCTGCCCGCCGCCCCCTCCGGCACGGCGGGGGCGGTCCACACCGCCGCCGGGGCGCCGTTGAACGAGGCCATCGAGGCCTTGACCGCCTTGGGCTACAAACCGCAGGAGGCGGCCCGCATGGCCCGTGCGGTGGGTGGCGAAGGCCTCGCCAGCGAGACCATCATTCGCCGCGCCCTGCAGCAGGCCATTCCCCAGCGGCCGCCGGCAAACGGGTAGCCCATGAACGGGGAAGAGACCCGAAGGACGATCGACGCCAACCCCGACGGCGAGGATCGCGCCGCCGACCGGGCGTTACGCCCCCGCACGCTGGCCGAATACATCGGTCAACAGGCGGTACGCGAGCAGATGGAGATCTTCATCGGCGCCGCCCAAGGGCGGAGAGAGGCGCTCGACCACGTCCTGCTCTTCGGCCCGCCGGGGCTGGGCAAGACCACCCTGGCGCACATCATCGCCGAGGAGATGGGGGCACACCTGCGCCAAACCTCCGGACCGGTATTGGACCGGCCGGGGGATCTAGCCGCCATCCTGACCAATCTCGAACCGGGGGACGTCCTCTTCATCGACGAGATCCACCGCCTCTCGCCGGTGGTCGAAGAGGTCCTCTACCCCGCCATGGAAGACTTTCGCATCGACATCATCATCGGCGAAGGTCCGGCCGCCCGCGCCATCAAACTCGACCTGCCGCCGTTCACGCTGGTGGGCGCCACCACCCGCGCCGGCCTGCTGACCTCGCCGTTGCGGGCCCGCTTCGGGATCGTTCAGCGCCTGGCCTACTACCCGCTGCCGGAACTGGCTGAGATCGTGAAGCGCTCCTGCCACCGCCTCGGCATCACTGCCGACCCGGGCGGCACCGAAGAGATCGCCCAGCGCGCGCGGGGAACTCCCCGCGTCGCCAACCGTCTACTCCGGCGAGTCCGCGACTACGCGGAGGTGCGTGCCGACGGCCGCATCACCGCGGAAGTCGCCGCGGAGGCGATGGAACTGCTGAATGTGGACCGCCACGGCTTCGACGAACAGGACCGCCGGTTGCTGGAAGCCGTCGTCCACAAGTTCGGCGGCGGACCGGTGGGATTGGACAACCTCGCGGCGGCGGTGGCGGAAGAGCGCGGCACCTTGGAAGAAGTGGTGGAGCCCTACCTGATTCAAGAGGGGTACCTGATGCGCACCCCCCGGGGCCGCGTGGCCACCGCTCACACCTACGCCCTGCTCGGCCTCCCGCAAGCGGGACCGGATCTGTTCGACGGAGAGCCGTGAACCAAGAGGCTGGAGTGGGCACCATGACGACCGTCACACGGCGCCTTGCCGCCATCGCCGCGGACCGATACATTGTGCCGGGGCGACCGCCAGAGGGGGGCGGGCGCCGGAACCGAACCATGGTCTTGCGATGACTGCCGACGTATCGATTACCCGACTCGTACTGGACGCCAGCTTTCTGGTCCAGTTCGTCATGCTGCTGCTGGTGGCAGCTTCCGTGTCCTCCTGGGCGCTGATTCTGCTCAAGCGCAACATCCTCAAGAGCGCGGAAGAGAGCGCTGTAACCTTCGAAGACGAATTTTGGGCCGGCGGCAACTTGGCCGAGATCTACCGCGACGTATCCCACGCCGAACGTGACGGCGGCGGCATGGAGCGTATCTTCCGCGCCGGCTTCCAGGAGTTCTCCCGCATGCGCAAGCAGACCGGGGCTCCGCCAGCGGCGGTCGTGGAGGCGGCCCACCGGGCGATGCGGGTCTCTTTGACCCGTGAACTCGACGGCGCCGAGCAGCACTTGCCCTTCCTCGCCACCGTCGGCTCGGTAAGCCCCTACATCGGACTGTTCGGCACCGTGTGGGGCATCATGAATGCCTTCCGGGCGTTGGCCGATCAACACCAGGCGACCCTGGCCACTGTGGCGCCCGGCATCGCCGAAGCGCTGATCGCGACGGCGCTGGGTCTCTTCGCCGCCATACCGGCGGTAGTGGCGTACAACCACTACAACAACCGGGTGGAGCGCCTGAGCAGCCGCTACGAGACCTTTGTCGAGGAGTTCATCAGCATCCTCGAACGCCACACTCACACCGCCGCCACGGCATCGAGGTAGCCACGGTCATGGCCCGGGTCACGCCCACCGGTGCCCGCCGTGCACGCCGCCGGCCGATGTCGGAGATCAACGTCGTCCCGTATATCGACGTCATGCTGGTGCTACTGGTGATCTTCATGGTCACCGCCCCCCTGCTCTACCACGGTGTCGACCTGGAGCTGCCGGAGGTAGCCAGCCGCCCGCTGGACGAGGACGAGCGGGAACCGCTCATCGTGAGCCTCGACGCCGAGGGGCGTACCTACCTCAATATGGGGGAGGATCCGGACCTTCCGTTGGAGGGAACAGCCCTGCTGGACACGGTACGCTCCATTATCGAGGAGCACCCTCAGCGCCGGGTGCTTATTCGCGGAGACGAGGCGGTGCCTTACGGCCGCGTTGTCGACGTCATGGCCTCCCTGCAGAGGGCCGGCGTCCCCAAGGTGGGCCTGATGAGCCGGCCGCCCGACGCAGGAGGTTGACGGGGCGGCGATGGAGGAACCTCACAAGTCTCCGGCTCGCTTTGTGGCCTACTCGGTGGTCGGCCATGTGGTAGTGTTCGGCTTGGTGACAGTGAACCTCTCTCTGGGACCGAGAACGATCGGCCATGCGCAGCCGCTTGACGGCCCGATCATCGAAGCGACGGTGGTTGACGAGCGAATGGTGGAGGCCGAGCTGGAGAGACGGCGGCGAATCGAGGAGGAATTCGAGGAGCCGGAGCCAGAGCCAGAGCCAGAGCCAGAGCCGGAACCAGAGCCAGAGCCGGAGCCAGAGCCGGAGCCGGAGCCAGAGCTGGAACCAGAGCCAGAGCCGGAACCAGAGCCAGAATTGGAGAGGCAACGGGAACGGGAAGCCGCTGAGGCCCGGGAGCGGGAGCGCGCCGCCGAGCGGGAACGTTTACGGCAACAGGCCTTGGAAGAGATGCGCCGCATCGAGGAAGAGGAGCGCCGGCGCGCGCTGGAGGCCGAACGCCAGCGCCTGGAGGAGGAGCGTCTTCAAGCCGCGGAGGAGCGCCGTTTGGCCGGCCTGGAAGACCGGTATCTCACGGCCATACAGAGTGCGGTGAGGGGGGCGTGGCGGCGGCCCGGCGGGCTACCGGACGGGCTGCAGGCGGTGGTCAGGGTCACCTTCTCGCGTACCGGCGACGTGCGCCATGTTGAGATCGTCAGCGGCAGCGGCAATGCCGCGTTCGACCGTTCCGTCGAACAGGCCGTGCTTCGCGCATCGCCGGTGCCGTTCCCCGACGAACCGGCCCTGCAACAGAGAATGCAGACCATTCGATTCCGTTTCGATCCAGACGGGAGCTGAGCCGACGTGATGGAGACTTTGACCAAGCGCTGGATGCCCACACTGGTGGCCACTTTGCTACTGGCCGCCGGCGCGGTCCGCGCCGACGACGTGATCATCGACATCATCGGCGGCGTGGAGGGCGCCGTGCCCTTAGCCGTGGTTCCATTCAAGAGCGATAGCGAGTCCGAACGGCTCGGCGTCGACGTGGCGGGGATCATCGGCGCCAACCTGGCCCGCAGCGGCCGCTTCGATGTCTTGCCCCGCGAGGAGATTATCACCACCCCGGACCGGCTGGAGGCGGTACGCTTTTCGCGTTGGCGCGCCCTGGGCGTCGATCACCTGGTGGTCGGCGACATGCGCAGCATCGGCGGCGGCAGGTTCGAAGTCCGCTACGAATTGCTCGACGTCTATCAGGGGCGGCGGGTCGACGGCCGCCGGTACCGGGCCGACGAGCGCCACGTCCGGGTTCTCGCCCACACCATCACCGACGCCGTCTTTGAAGAACTGACCGGCATCCCCGGCGCTTTCAGCACCCGCATCGCGTACGTGGCTGTGGAGGGAGACGACGACAGCCGCAGCTACCGGTTGGTAGTGGCCGATTCTGACGGCCACCGTCCCCAGACCATTCTGACCTCACAGGAACCGCTGATCTCACCGGCCTGGTCTCCCGGCCGCGACCGGTTAGCCTACGTCTCGTTCGAGGGACGGCGCTCGGAGGTCTTTGTCCAGGCGGTTGCCACCGGCGAGCGGCAGCGCGTAGCCAGTTTTCAGGGCATCAACAGCGCCCCCGCCTGGTCTCCGGACGGCTCCCGCCTGGCGGTGACCCTCTCCCGCGGCGGCTCGGCCAATATCTACATCATCGACCTGGAGAGCGGCGTCGTGGACAGGCTCACCGACCACTGGGCGATCGATACCGAGGCGGCGTGGAGCCCCGACGGGCGCTGGATCTATTTCACCTCCGACCGCGGCGGGCAACCTCAGATCTACCGGGTTTCACCGGACGGCGGACGGCCCGAACGGGTCACCTATGACGGCCGTTATAACGCCCGCCCGTCCATATCTCCCGACGGCGAGTATATGGCGATGGTCCACGGAAGGGACGGCAGGTACTATATCGCCGTAATGGATATGGAGACGGAGCATATTCGGACGATCACTCAAGGCCCGTACGACGAATCGCCGAGCTTCGCGCCGAATGGAACGATGATCATCTACACCGCCGGCGGCGCCGCCGACTCGAGGCTCAAGACCGCTTCACTGCATGGCGGGGCTATAGCCCCCATCCGGGGCGGCGAGGAGGACGAGGTGCAGGTACGGGAGCCGGCTTGGTAGCACCCCCGATTGAACGACTGGAAACGGAGTGGACTTTGATGGTGAACGATAGAAACTGGGTTTTGGGCCGTCTCGGCGGTGGTTTGGTGGTTGCCGGCACGCTGGTTCTGGCCGCATGCGCCCCCACGGAGGTCGTAGAGGATGTGGAGGCCGAACCGGTGGCGGTGGAGGAACATGAACCCGACGCCAGGGAGGTTACCGAACGCGATCCTGCGGAAGTCGAAGCGCGGCGCCTACGCGAAGAGGCGGAAGCGCGGGGACTCGACCCCGATGACCCCCTAGACGCCGCGATCCTGGCCGATCCGGACAGCCTGCTCGACACCCGCCGCGTCCACTTCGCCTTCGACTCCAGCGAGATCCGGGACGAGGACATGCCCATCCTGGAGGCCCATGCGGATTTTCTGGCCGAGCACCGGAGCCGGCGCATGATTATTGAGGGGCACACCGATGAACGTGGCTCCCGCGAGTACAACCTGGCCCTCGGAGAGCGCCGGGCCGAAGCCATCAAGCGTATACTGATGGCCAACGGCGTCAACGGCCGGCAGTTGGAAGTGGTCAGCTACGGTGAAGAGAACCCGCTGGTCTCGGCGTCGAATGAAGAGGCTTGGGCTCAGAACCGCCGAGGGGAGTTGATCTACCAGTAATGGGGCTTTCAGTCATGCATATCGGCATCACTGCCCGGATCCGCCTCTCCAGAGCGATTGCGGCGGCGCTGGCGGCTGGCCTGTTGGCCACGGCGCCGGCCGCCGCCGTCGATCTGGAAGACCGTCTCGATCGCCTGGAGGAACTACTGGAAGGCCGCGGACTGGCCGAGCTGGTCCGCGACATTGAGCGGCTCAAACGCGAGAATCAAGAGCTGCGGGGCGAGGTGGAACAGCTCACCCGCCAGGTCCGCATTCTGGAGGACCGCCAGCGGAGCCACTACGCCGACTTGGACGACCGCCTCCAGGGCATTGAGGCCGCGCCGCCCGTTCCCGAGCAGGAGGTCGTTGAGGAGGATGAGCCGGCGGAACCGGACCGGGTCGCGATCCCCGAGTTGACCCCGTCGGGCGAGGAAGCCAACGAGGCCGAGCGCTACCGTACGGCCTTCGCGCGTCTCGGTGACGGCTTATACGAGGATGCTCGCGAGGAGTTCCAGAGACTGATCGACGACTTCCCGGACGGGGCTTACGCGGCCAACGCGCGTTATTGGATCGCGGAGAGCTACTATGCGGACCGTGAGTTCGAGTCGGCCGGGGAGCACTTCCAGATGGTCCTCGACGACCACCCGGAGAGCGACAAAGTCGCCGACGCCATGCTGAAGCTTGGCTTTGTGGCGTTCGAAGAGGGGGACATCGAACAAGCGAGCGCCCACTTGGAGAAGGTCCGGGAAGAGCATCCGGACACGACCGCCGCCAGCTTGGCGCAACAGAGGCTATCGGAAATCCGGCGCCTGCAGTAGAATTCACGCCCCGCACGAAGACCCCGGGCCGTTAGCTCAGTTGGTAGAGCATCGGACTTTTAATCCGCTGGTCGTAGGTTCGAATCCTACACGGCCCACCATAAAATCCGGTGGTTGCATCAACAGCCGGCGAGGGAGCCGGCGTCCGCGGCACCGAGCGGACCACCGGTTTCTTATAGCCCTTCCCCCCTTTTCTTTTAGCAATCCCGCCCACATCTCAGTACAAACAACCACGAGTCCGTTCGGGAAGAGCGGGTGATGTCCGTTGCTAAGCTTTCGGAGGGTATTGCCGGGGTGTAGTACCCGCCGGGCTCACCGGACGCGCCCTTCGGGTTCCCTGCGATGCTCGGCGCGTCCGGAGGCCGCCCGGCGGGTACTACACCCCGGCAATACCCTCCGAAAGCTTAGTGTTACGCGTAGTGGGAGTAGGCATGGCTTCCAGAGACCTTGAACAACTGATGTGGGCCGAGGCCTGTGAGATGCTGGACCGCGCGGAGCGGCTTCACCGGCAGTTCTTTCGCCCGGGCCGCCGCGCCCGGACCCCGGTCTGGGAACCCCCGGTCGACATCTACCAAGCCGACCACGGCTTCTGGCTGGTGGTGGCAATGCCCGGCGCCACTTCCGAGAGCATCCACGTCTCGGTGGAGGACGCGGATTTGGTGATTCGCGCCGAACGCCGCCTGCCGGCCGCGGCCCACCGCGGCGCGGTCCACCGTCTGGAGATCCCCCACGGGCGGTTTGAGCGCCGCGTGCCCCTGCCTCCCGGCGACTACCGGCTGGGCGAAAGGCAGTGGGTGGACGGCTGCCTCCACCTCGCCATCGAATTCGCCTGAAGCGAGCAGACTATGAACAATCAGCAAACCATAGACGACCGGGAAGCGAGGGCAGAGGAAGGGCTCCCCGAAGACGCTCTGATCCTCCTTCCCGTACGCAACATGGTCCTCTTCCCGGACCTGGTGCTGCCCATCACCGTGGGCCGCAAGCGGTCCGTCGCCGCGGCCCAGGAGGCGGTCCGGCGGGATCAACCGCTGGGGCTGATCCTGCAGCGCGATCCGGAGATCAAGGAGCCCGCTCCGAACGACCTCCACGTGGTGGGCACGCGCTCGAACATCCTGCGCTACCTCTCAGCGGAGGACGGCCACCACCACCTGATCTGCCAGGGGCAGGAGCGATTCCGGGTAGTGGAGTACCTGGGCGGCCACCCCTTCCTAGCCGCCCGGGTGGAGCGCATCCCGGAGCCCGAGGAGTTCGGCCCGGAGTTGGAGGCGCGCATGCTCACGCTCCGTGATAGGGCGCTGGAGGCGCTGAACCTACTGCCCCAAACGCCGGAGGAGCTGACTGCCGCCATCCGCTCCATCGACCGCCCCAGCCTGCTGGCCGACGCCATCGCCGGCTACATGGACCTTAAGGTCGCCGAAAAGCAGGAGATCCTGGAGTTGACCGACCTCTCCGCGCGCATGGAGAAGGTCCAATCCCTGCTCGACTATCACGTCGAGGTGCTCAAGCTCTCGCAGAAGATCAGCCAGCGGACGCAGGAGACCATGAGCGAACGGCAGCGCGAGGCCGTGCTGCGGGAGCAGCTTCGCTCGATCCAGGAGGAACTCGGCGAGAGCGACCAGAAGACGGAAGAGATCCGAGAACTCGATAGACGCATCGGCGAGGCCGGCATGCCGGAGGAGGTCGAAGAGCAGGCCCGCAAGGAACTGCGGCGGCTAGAACGCATGCCGGAGGGCGCGGGAGAGTATTCGATGGCTCGCACCTACCTCGACTGGCTGCTGGAACTGCCGTGGTCGACTTTCGACGAAGAGCACATTGAGATCGGCAAGGCGCGCGAGATACTCGACGCCGACCACTACGGGCTGGAGCGCGTCAAAACGCGCATCCTCGAGCACTTAGCGGTACACAAGCTCAACCCGGAGGGGAAAAGCCCGATCCTCTGCTTCGTCGGACCGCCGGGGGTGGGCAAGACCTCCCTCGGACAAAGCATCGCCCGCGCGATGGGGCGTCGGTTCGCCCGCGCCAGCCTCGGCGGCGTACACGACGAGGCGGAGATCCGTGGCCACCGACGGACTTACATTGGCGCCCTGCCGGGGAATATCATCCAGGGCATCCGCAAGGCCGGCACCCGCAATCCGGTCTTTATGCTCGACGAGATGGACAAGCTAGGCGCCGGCATCCAGGGCGATCCCTCATCGGCGCTGCTGGAGGTACTGGACCCGGAGCAGAACAACACCTTCCAGGACAACTACCTCGGCGTGCCGTTCG
The DNA here is from genome assembly GCA_007121755.1 of Halorhodospira sp. Lineage (GTDB taxonomy): Bacteria > Pseudomonadota > Gammaproteobacteria > Nitrococcales > Halorhodospiraceae > SKYL01. The sequence goes on from SKJZ01000278.1 coordinate 16,294, forward strand.
ATCTCAGCCGGGTCATGTTCGTTGGTACCGCCAACTTGCTCGACAACATCCCGGGACCGTTGCGCGACCGCATGGAGGTCATCGAACTGCCTGGGTACACCGAGGACGAGAAGGTAGAGATCGCCAAACGGTATCTAATCGACCGCCAGCGGGAAGCCGCCGGGCTGACCCCGGAACAGTTCGGCATTACCGAAGAAGCACTACGCCGGATCATCACCGGCCACACCCGCGAGGCCGGCTGCCGACAACTCGACCGTCTCATCGGCTCGGTTGTGCGCAACGTGGCTGTACGGATCGCCGAAGAGAGCATCGAAGCGGCCGAGATCGGCGCCGACGACCTCCCAGCGATCCTCGGTCCGCCCAAGTACGAGTCCGAGGTCGCGATGCGCACCAGCGTCCCCGGCGTGGCCACCGGACTGGCCTGGACGCCCAGCGGCGGCGATATCCTCTTCATCGAGGCCAGCCGTTCAAGCGGCGGCGGCAAACTGATCCTCACCGGCCAGTTGGGCGAGGTCATGAAGGAGAGCGCCCAAGCCGCGCTCAGCCTGATCAAGGCGCGAGCCGCTGATTTGGGTGTCGACGAAGAACGGCTAGAGAAATCCGATATCCACGTCCACGTTCCCGCCGGCGCCATCCCGAAGGACGGCCCGAGTGCCGGCGTCGCGATGTACACCGCCCTCATTTCGCTGCTCAACGGGCGGCGGGTCCGCCAGGACGTGGCCATGACCGGCGAGATCACGCTGCGCGGCTTGGTCCTGCCGGTCGGGGGCATTAAGGAGAAGGTGCTGGCCGCCCACCGCGCCGGCATCCACACCGTGCTGCTGCCGGCACGGAATCGCAAGGATTGGGAAGAGATCCCGGAGAACGCCCGGGAACTCCTGGCGTTCCACTGGATCGAGCGGGTGGAGGAGGCGGTAGAACTGGCGCTTCAGAAAGACCAAGCGAACTGAAGCGCGCCGTAAGGATCGTACCGCTCCTGGGTCTCGAACTCCCGCGTCAACGTCGAGTGCGTATAGCTGAGCCGCGCCCGCTCCCAATGGAACGCGATACCCAGATAGACTTGGTTGACGTAGCGCTCCTTCTCCACGCTACGGCTATCGCGGATGGTGTTTCCGTCCAGAAAGATATTGTGGCCGACAAGCCGCCGCACCCCGCGGGCGTGGAAGTACCATCCGCCGCCGGCCGGCCGGAAATAGGTCTCGGGGGCCGTCACCGGGTGGAAGACCGGACCGCCGTGATCCATCGGTAGATTCGGGCCGATACGCAGAATAAACTCGGCCTCGGCGGCGGTATAGACATTACCCGCCCACAGCGACCAGCCGGGGATCAGGTCCATCGCCCAACCGCTCCGCCCGAAGTGGAGCCGCCCCCGGTACCGGTCGGTGTAGCGCACCACCACTCCGACCTCGTCGTGGAGTTGCGTATCCCAGCCTTCAGGTTCATTACTGCCGTCGATCCGTTTATGGACGCTCTGCTGAAGCGCGTGCGCGCCGGCCGAGGGGCCGACCGCGCCGACGGTCAAATTGGCGACGCTCTGCCGCCAACCGGATTCGACCACTAGACTGGTGGTGAGATAGAGCCAACCGGCGTAAGGGCGGTCGTCCTCCGGCGGATCCTCTTCAGTGACGTCCTCCGGGGTAAACAGCTTCTGACCTACTCCTCCCATCAGCCGGCGCGTGCCGCCCTCGGGGAAGAAAGGCAAGACCCCGGCCAGCCGGTCGGCGAAGCCGTAGTCCCTCCTGGCGCGGCCGTACCACGTCGCGCTGTAGCCAGCCGTGTAGTACTGGTCGCGGCCCGCGAAGACATCGTTTTCGAAGGTGAACGCCAAGCTGCCGGCCTCCGACGGCCCGGCGGCGCCCAGTACTACCATGCCGCCGGCCCACAGGGCGGCGATCGTCTTCCGGATTCGGGGCATCGCCCATCGGTCCTCCCTCGTCTACCTCTTCATCGGCGGGAAAAACCGAAACTGTAGGGAGATCGAAGAACCGTCCGGGCGTGGAGGGCGGACCTCCATGCGGGGGACGCTGTGAATACCTCCCTGTACGCTCACCGGCGGCATCCATGCCGCCGGACGCCCCCCCATGGAGGTCCGCCCTCCACGCCCGGCCGGTTCTTCGATCTCCC
>SKJZ01000003.1 GCA_007121755.1 Halorhodospira sp.
CGCTAGCGCGCCGCTCAGACAGCTTGCGCGCTCTCCGCTTCGCGGAGTCCTAATCGGTCTGCGATGCTCGGCGCGTCCGGAGGCCGCCCGGCCGGGAACACACCCCGACAATACTTTCCGCAAAGTTAGTAACACCGCGCCGGTAAGGCGGCCGACCCGGTGCCACAGTTGACCCGGACCAGCATCAGGCATATCTTTTTGGTACTCATCATTGATCCCGAGGCGCCCTGATGAAGACCGCCAAACTTTTCTGGTCCGGACGCTCGCAGGCCGTACGTCTGCCCAAGGACTTCCGTATTGAAGGAAGCGAGGTACGGATCCGCCGCCACGGCACCAGCGTGATCTTGGAACCTGTCGCCCGCGACTGGGCGTGGCTGGATGACTTGGCCGAGGCGTTGGATGAGGACTTCCAACAGGCCGTCAACGAGCAACCCGTCGCCGAAGATCGCCCGGGACTGGGCCGCCTGTTCAGCTGACCCGCCGATGCGCTACCTGCTCGACGCCAACGCGGTGATCGCCGCCCTCAACGAACCCGCCGGTCCGCTTTCACGCCGCCTGCATGGTGTGACACCCGCGGATGTGGGAGTGAGCGCCATCGTCATGCACGAGTTGTACTTCGGCGCCTTCAAGAGCCGGCGATGCGAACACAATCTGGCGCTGGTCGATGCACTGCGCTTCGAAGTACTGCCGCTGGACACGGAGGACGCTCGCCACGCCGGAGAGGTGCGGGCTTGGCTGGCGGCCCGGGGCACGCCCATCGGCGCCTACGACATCCTTATTGCCGGGCAAGCCCGTGCCCGTGGACTGACGCTGATCACACGTAACCTGCGCGAATTCGAGCGTGTATCCGGGCTACACATAGAGAACTGGCAAGACGCGCCGGCGGGGTGAAGCCGTCCCCAGCTCGCTGCGACAGAGTACCGGCGCCTTCCGCACCCCATCAAAAGGCGATGACACCGTGGCGGACGGCCAGCAGCGTCAGTTGGGCGACGTTGCCGACATTGAGCTTGTGGAAGATGCGAGTCTGGTGAACACCCACCGTCTTCGGGCTAATATAAAGCAGTTCGGCAATTTCCCCGACACCGCGGCCCTCGGCCAGCAGGCGAAAAACCTCGAACTCCCGCGGCGTCAACCGCTCCAGCAGATCCCCCACTCCGCCGGGGGCCGACTCCGCCAGCACGGGGTCGATGGCCATCTCCCCCCGGGCCGCCGCACGCACCGCATTGATCAACGTCGCCGGGGCGGTCTGCTTCGTCAGATAGCCGACGACCCCCGCCTTCAGCGCCCGGGCCAGCATCGCCGGGTTGTCGTGGATACTGACCACCACGATGCGCGCCCCGTCGTATCGGGTCAGCAGGCGGCGCGCCGTCTCCAGCCCGCTCATCCCCGGCAGCGAGAGGTCGAGGACGACCACATCCGGCGCCACTTCGCCGTAGAGGCGATACGCCGCCTCACCGTCGTTCGCCTCGGCCACCACTTGCTCACCGGCGGCCTCCAACAACCGGCCGAGACCGGCCCGCACCACCGGATGGTCATCCACCAGCATGACCCGAATCCCCTCACCCATGACGGTCCGTCTCCTCCTCCGGCGCGGTGGACGGCAACAGGGCACGGATTGTGGCGCCGTTCCCCGGCGTGGAGATCACCTCGAACTCTCCACCGAAAGTCAGCGCCCGCTCCCGCATGCCCAACAATCCGAATCCAGGATCGGCGGCATGCACGTCCATCCCGCAACCGTTATCCCGCACACGCAGTTCCAGACAGTCTCGATGAGGCGGCGGCACCGGGGGATGGGGGCGCCCGCTCAGGGTGTCGGTCGCCTGGACGGCGACCGCCAAGCCTCCAGGGACGGATTCACGGCGTCCCTGAACGGGCGCCCCCACCCCCCGATGCCGCCGCCTCATCGAGACTTTCGCTGCCACTTCCACCTGTGTCGCCCCGGCGTGGCGGGCGATATTGGTCAACGCCTCCTGAACGATCCGCCATGCGGCCAACTCCACGTCGCGGTCCAACGGCGGCAACTCGTCGACGGCGATAGCCGCTTCGACCCCAGGGTGGCGCCGCTGCCACTCTCCGATCAACTCCCGCAACGCGGCCGCCAACCCCAGATCGTCCAGCAGTTCCGGCCGGAGACGGTGCATCATACCGCGCACTACGGTGTAGAAACGGCCCGCCACGCTGTCGATGGCCGCCGCCGAGGCGGCTATAGTGGCGTCGGCGTCCCGGTTGACCCGGCGGATGCACTCCGCCTCAGCGCGGATGGCGGTAAGGGATTGCCCCAGCTCATCGTGGAGTTCGCGGGCCAGGTTGGCCCGCTCCTGCTCCTGAACCGCCAGTGCCATACGCGCCAGCCGCCGGTTCTCCTCCGACAACCGGGCACGCTCCTCCTCGGCCCGCCTCTGGTCGGTTATATCGGTGCCGATGGACTGGAACTCCCGGATCGCACCGTCTTCATCGAAGAGCGCGCGGTCGAGCCACCGCTGCCAGCGAACCGAGCCGTCGGGCCACTCGGTCGAGAACTCCACTACCGTCACCGGTTGTTCACGGTCGACGGCGGGGTCCGCCACGCCGTCCCGCCCCCCACCAGCGGTGTGAAAGAAGGCGAAACCGGGCCGATCCAGCAGTGCCTCCCGGGAGAGGCCGAAGTAGCGGCAGTAGGCGTCGTTGACGTAGCTGATGCGGCCGTCGGGACTCCAGCGGCAGATCATCTCGGGGATCTCTTCGAGAATATTCCGGTAGAACGCCTCTTGGCGGCGCCGGTCGGCCACCTCCACCCAAGCCTGCTCCAACTCCCGGCGCGCACTCTTCACTTCGGCGGCACCACGCCTTGCCCGGCGAACCGCCGCCACCGCCGCCGCCACCAGGACAGCGTTGAGCAATCCACTGACCGCCAGCAGCCACGCCGTCATCGCCGCCTCACTCCCAGTCCAACGTGGCCGACGGCCGGCCGATGAAGTAGCCCTGGGCGTAGTCGATGCCGGCCTCCCGTACCGCCGCCAACACCTCGGCATCCTCGACGAACTCGGCGACGGTCTGCACCCCCAGCTCACCGGCCATAGCCGCCAGATGGCGGACGAAGACCCGGTCCCGCTCGTCCCGCGTCAGGCTGCCGATGAACTGGCCGTCGATCTTCACGTAGTCGATAGGGAAGTGACGCAGGTGGTGGAACGAGGAGAGGCCGGAGCCGAAGTCGTCCACCGCGAACTGGAAGCCGCGCAGCTTCAGGTCGCGGACGAACCGCTCCAGCAAGGCGATGTTGCGCACCGTCTCCCGCTCCGACAGCTCGAAGACCACCTGTCCCGGGTCGATCCCGGCGTCGCCGGCGAGCCGCGCCGCGGTGGGCACGAACTCAGAGAGGATCAACGCCTTGGGCGAGAGGTTCACGAAGAGCTTGCCCGGAAAACCGGCCCGGCGCGCCGCCTCGAAGGCGTGCTCCATGACTTGGTAGTCGATCCGGTGGACGACGCCCATCCGCTCCGCCACCGGGATGAACGAGGCGTCGGCGCTCTCGCCGCCGCCACCGTCGCGCAGCCGGCTCAACACCTCGAACCCCAGCGGCGTCTCCGCGCCACCGGCGGCGACGATGGGCTGGAAGTGGGGCACGAAGCGCCGCTCCCGCAGGGCGGCGGTGATGGCCACGTTCTGCTCGCCGACGCCGCGGAAGACCTCGGTCACGTCGTCCTCGCCGGCCAGCAACACCCGGTCCTTCCCCGCCTCCTTGGCCTGATACATCATGTTGTCGGCGATCAGGAAGAGGTCGCCGGCGCTCTCGGCGTGGTCCGGATAGAGGGCGATCCCCACCGTGACCGAGATGTGAACGGTCCGCCCGTCCGGCGCCTCCAGCGCCAGCGCCCCGCACTCCTCCAGCAGCCGCACGGCCGCGGTCCACGCCTGGTTGTCGGGGGCATCGGTCACCAACACCACGAACTCGTCGCCGCCGTAACGCGCCACCACATCGCCGAGGCGGAAGACCCGCCGCAACAGCCCGGCGAACGCCTGCAGAAAGCGATCGCCGAAGGCGTGGCCGTAGGTGTCGTTGATGTCCTTGAAGTTGTCGAGGTCGATCACCAGCAGCGCCAGGCGCTCATTCTTGCGCCCGGCGCGATCCAGTTCGTACTCCAACAACTCCCAGAAGGTGCGCTGGTTATAGAGATCGGTGAGCGGGTCGCGGGTGGCGTAGTACTCCAACTCCTTGGTGTACTTGTGAATCGCCCGCACCGAACCGACCACGTTGAGCAGCGTGGAGAGGACGCTCTCCATCACCAGCAGCCGCCCCGGGTCCCGGTCGACCCCCGCCTGGACACCGATGCCGACGATGCCGCCGATCATCGGCGTCTCCACGAAGAGGCTCTTGCTCTGCAATTCGATATCGGCCGCATCCAGGGTGGGCAGTTGGCGGTCGGGGTGGACCACATGGTGGTGGACCTCGAAGGCGGTGGCGTTACCGAAACAGGGGTGGCGCTGCAACACCGCGCGGACGCTGCGCTCCATCCCCTCCACCGTGTGGGGGGCGGGGCGGTCGCGCCAGAAGACCTCCAGGTTGAAGACCTCCTCTTCCACCTTGAAGAGGGTGAAGAGGACGTACGCCTCCATCACCTCGTTGATCTCGGCCAGCAGGTGCTTGATGTACTCGCGCCAGTCGCGCACCACATCGGAGGTGATGATGAAGCGCTGGAGCAGCCGGATCTCGAACTGCAACAGGTCCTTGTCCACCGCCACGTCGTGGAGGCGATCGGCGAGGCCCCGCACCTCCGTGAGGATCTCATCCAACTCCCCGAACCCGGCGTGGCGCCGGTCCATTCTGAAGTGGACCAGGTCGGATACCTTGTTGACCCGCCCCACTTGATCGCGCAACGCCCGCAACGAAGCGCCCAGCCGGAGATGGATGAGCAGGGCCAACCCCACCGCGCCGGCCACCATCATCGGCACGATCCACCCCAATGTCACCATGAAATCGGCCCGGGCCCGTTCCAGCTCCGGCCGCAGGTCCATGCGCACGTCGATGACCCCCAGCGTGTCGCCGGCGGCGGCGTTTTCGTGGCAACGCAAGCACTCCCGGCGCGCCACCAGCGGGAAGAGGTAGCGCACGCCGCCGCTCTCGTCGATCACCCGCTCCCGGCCGCCGGCCAGCGCCTCCCGTAGCGGGCCGTCGGGGGGTGGCTGCGGGATTGCGCCGAAATGGGCATCGACCGACTCGCCGCGGTGGATCTGGATTGTGTAGGGGCTGTCCGCGAAGCGGACGCGTAACGCCTCCAGGAACGCTTCCAACTCCTCGCGCCGCCACCGCCGCTCCTTGCGCATCAGTTGATACATGGCGTCGAAGGTCTGCCCGGCGATCAGGGCCGAGACGTTACGGGCGTCCTCCCGCACGGAACGGTCGTAGGCGGCCGAGACTACGGCGTAGGCCCCGGCAAAGATCAACAGCGAACCGGCCAGCGCGGCAAGGAGCAGGAAGGAGCGGATAGTGATGCGTGAACGCGGCTTATCCATGGATCTCCGACAATCTACCCACTCGCCCGGCCGCGCGCTATCCGGGCCTTATATAGATAAGGATGGTTCTTACACCGGGGTGACTGGATGGGTCCGCACGCTTTGCTAAGCGTCCGGCAACCGCAGGCGTTCCACGGGGTGGCCGTCGATGAGGTGCGACTGGATGATCTCGTCGAGATCGGCTTGCCCGGCGTAGGTGTACCAGACCGCATCGGGGTAGATGACGAGGCACGGACCCAACTCGCAGCGGTCGAGGCATCC
>SKJZ01000127.1 GCA_007121755.1 Halorhodospira sp.
AGGGCGCGCACAGGGATGTGCGCGCCGGCCGGAGCGCAGGATGCGCGTCCGGCCGGGCCCGGCGAAGGACCGCAAAGGCGCAGCGTGTCCCCGCGAGGGAGCGCCGCTCTGGCTGTGCTTGTCGTAACGTTTTGCCCTCCGGGGTAGCCGGGCGGTGAGGGTGCGAACTATGCTTGGTTCAGGCGCATAGACGGAACTCCGAAAAGAAAGGAGAAGGTTATGGAAACGGTTCTTATTGTCGTCCTCGCCGTAGTGCTCGGCCTGATCGCCTCGGCGATCCGTATCTTGCGGGAGTACGAGCGGGGGGTCATTTTCCAACTCGGTCGTTTCTGGAAGGTCAAGGGGCCGGGTCTGATCCTGGTCATCCCGGTCATCCAGCAGATGGTCCGCGTCGACCTGCGCACGGTGGTCATGGACGTTCCCAGCCAGGACGTGATCTCGCGCGACAACGTCTCTGTCGGAGTCAATGCGGTCCTCTACTTCCGCGTCATCGATCCGCAACGGGCGATTATCAACGTCGAGGACTTCTACACGGCGGTCAGTCAGTTGGCGCAGACGACCTTGCGCTCGGTGCTGGGTCAGCACGAACTCGACGAAATGCTCGCCGAACGGGACAAGCTCAATGCCCATATTCAGGAGATTCTCGATCAGCAGACCGATCACTGGGGTGTGAAGGTCGCCAATGTGGAGATTAAGCACGTCGATATCGACGAGTCGATGGTGCGCGCTATCGCTCAGCAGGCCGAGGCGGAACGTGCACGGCGCGCGAAGATCATCCACGCCGAGGGCGAGATGCAGGCGGCGGAAAAGCTGCGCGACGCATCCGATATTCTCGGGCAGAGCCCGGCCTCGCTGACTCTGCGCTATCTGCAGACCCTGGTGACGCTGGGCAGTCAGAGCGAGACGACCTCCATCGTCTTCCCGTTGCCGATCGACCTGATGAAGGCCTTCATGGCCAAAGTGAACTCTGCTGAAGGCGGCAAGCCGGGCGGCGGTCCGGCGGGCGCCGGTGGTTGACGGAGGTCCGGCTTGACCGGTAGCGACGCTCCCGGCCGGGATGAGGGCGCCGGGATCGGCAAGGCGCTCTCACCGGCCGACCAGGCCCGCATTGAGGGGTTTCTCGACGCCGTATGGATGGAGCACGGCCTCTCGGAGCACACCCTGGCCGCCTATCGGAGCGATCTGGCCGGGGCGGCGCGCCACGTCGCGGCCGCCGGGAGCAGCCTGGAGCGGGCCGACCGGGCCGAGCTGTTCGGCTATCTGGCGGTGCGGGTGGAGGGCGGCGCGCGCCCCCGGACTACCGCGCGCTTGGTCTCGTCGCTGCGGCGCTTCTACCGCTGGCTGCACCGGGAGGGCCTGCGGGAGGACGATCCGACCGCTGATTTGACCGCGCCCCGGTTAGGGCGTCCGCTGCCCGCGGCATTGACCGAGGCGGACGTCGAGGCGCTGCTGGCGGTCCCCGATGTCACCGACCCGGTCGGGCTGCGCGATCGGAGCATGCTGGAAGTCCTTTACGCCACCGGGCTGCGGGTTTCCGAGTTGGTGGGGTTGACGATGGATTCGGTCAATCGCCGCCAGGGCGTGGTGCGAGTCGTCGGCAAGGGTGGCCGGGAGCGGCTGGTGCCAATGGGCGAGGAGGCGGCAGAGTGGCTAGGCCGGTATCTCGGCGAGGGGCGGCCCGATCTCCTTGGGCAGAGGCCGGCGGAAGCGGTGTTCGTGACCCGGCGCGGGGAGGGGCTGACACGGCAGGCGTTCTGGTACCGGATCAAGCGGTATGCCGAGGCGGCCGCGATCACCAAGCCGCTTTCGCCCCATACGCTGCGCCACTCGTTTGCCACCCATCTGCTCAACCATGGCGCAGACCTGCGAGTGGTGCAGATGCTGTTGGGGCACTCCGATCTTTCCACCACGCAGATCTATACCCATGTCGCGCGCCACCGGCTGCGCGAGCTGCATGCCGAACACCATCCCCGCGGATAAGGGGTTTCCAGTGGTGAGAAACGGTTCTTCCTGGCGTAGAATCCAGGGCAAATTGGGCTTCGTGATAGAGGGCACGTGATGGCTGCACGAGGGGTTCGACTGGTTTTTGCCGCGGTGTTGCTGGCGGCGCCGTGGGTGGCGGCCGGCGATTATGAAGGGCGGATCGAAATGGCGTTACAGGCCATCAATCCCGATCTGGCGATGGACTCGGTGCGGGAGACGCCCATCGAGGGGCTCTATGAAGTGGTGGTGGGCGATCGCGTGGTCTACATGTCTAGCGACGGGCGCTATCTCATCCAAGGGGAGTTCATCGATCTGCGGACCGAGCGCTCAATCTCCGAAGCGCATTACCGCGAGGTTCGCCTCCGGGAGATCGAGGCGGTGCCCAAGTGGGAGATGGTGATCTATCCCGCCCAAGGCGAGCGCCGTGGCTGGGTGACGGTCTTTACCGATATCGAGTGCCCGTTCTGCCAGCGCCTACACCTGCACGTACCGGAACTCAACGAGAAGGGCGTCGAGGTGCGGTACATCATGATGCCGCGCAGTATTCCGTCCAGTTCCTACCGCAAGTCGGTTGCTGTCTACTGCGCGGACGACCGGGCCGCGGCCATGGATGCGGCCAAGGAAGGGACGCTGGAGGAGGCTGCCGAGGAGTGTCCGAACCCGATCCAGCAGCATGTGCAGATGGCCAGGGATCTGGGGATTCGCGCGACGCCGACGCTCATCACCCATGGTGGGCGGATCCACGAAGGGTATATGGAGACCGACGGGATATTGAACTTGGTGGAGTCGGATGAGTGACAGGGGGTGCGCCGGTGGGACATCGGGTGATGTCCCACCGGGTGGCCGCGGTCAGCGCTCCAGGTGCTGGAACTTTCCGGCGACACCGTTCCAGTCGTCGGCGTCAGCCGGCGGCTCTTTCTTCTCGGTAAGGACAGGCCAAGCCTGAGCGAGTTCGGCGTTCAGTTCCAGGAACTTCTCTTGCTCGGGCGGCAGATCGTCCTCGGAGAAAATCGCCTCGGCGGGGCATTCGGGCTCGCAGAGGGTGCAGTCGATGCACTCGTCCGGGTCGATGGCCAGCATGTTCGGCCCTTCGTGGAAGCAGTCCACGGGGCAGACTTCCACACAATCGGTAAATTTACACTTGATGCAGTTTTCGGTGACGACGTAAGTCATGGGTTGGCTCCGTGTGGTTCAGGGTCCATCCGGGTCGCCGGTCCCGGCGCGCCGGTATTCTAACGGCTCACTTCGTGGTCGTCATGCAGAATCGCCTTGAGCCGGTAGAGTGTGTCCAAAGCTTGCCGTGGAGTCAGCATATCCGGATCAAGGTTATTGATTGCGTCGATCACGTCGGCGTCCGGCGGGGGCGGCTCGTTGCGCCGGGGTGGTTCCGGGGCGGAGAAGAGGGGTAGCTGCGGCTGCGGGTCGGCGCCCCGGGCGGCCCCCTCCTCCAGTTGACGAAGTTTGTCGCGGGCGGCGTCGAGCACCGCCGGCGGGACGCCCGCCAACGCGGCCACCTGGAGTCCGTAGCTCTGGCTGGCCGGCCCTTCGCGGACGGTGTGCAGGAAGACGATGCGCTCGCCGTGTTCCGCCGCGTCGAGGTGGACGTTGGCTACCGTGGGGTGGTGCGCCGGCAGGGCGGTCATCTCGAAGTAGTGGGTGGCGAAGAGGGTGAAGGCGCGGACCCGGCGGGCCAGCTCCTCGGCCGCCGCCCACGCCAGCGCCAACCCGTCGAAGGTGCTCGTTCCACGGCCGATCTCATCCATCAACACCAGGCTGTGTTCGGTGGCGTTGTGGAGGATGTTGGCCGTCTCCGTCATCTCCACCATGAAGGTCGAGCGTCCGGAGGCGAGGTCGTCAGACGCGCCGATACGGGTGAAGATCCGGTCGAGAGGGCCGAGAATCGCTTCCCGCGCCGGGACGAATCCGCCCGCGTACGCCATCAGCGAGAGGAGCGCCGTCTGGCGCATATAGGTCGATTTGCCGCCCATGTTGGGGCCGGTGATAAGCAGCATCCGCCGCTCGCCGTTCAGGACGATGTCGTTGGGGACGAAGGGCGAGTCGAGGGTATGCTCCACGACCGGGTGGCGGCCTCCGCGAACGGTCAGCCCCGGCTCTTCGACCAGCGCCGGACGGACGTAGTCCAGCGTCGCGGCCCGCTCCGCCAGGGCCGCCAGCGCGTCCAACTCGGCGAGCGCGGCGCCGCACTCCTGGAGCGGCGGCAAGTCCCCGGCAAGCGTCGCCACCAGCGCCTCGTAAAGCGCCTTTTCGCGGGCCAGGGCGCGTTCCCGCGCCGACAAGACCTGCTCTTCGAAGCGCTTCAGCTCCGGCGTTACGTAGCGCTCGGCGCCCTTGAGCGTCTGCCGCCGGATATAGTGCTCGGGTGCCTGGCCGCTTTGGCCGCGGCTGATCTCGATAAAGAAGCCGTGAACCCGGTTGAAGCCCACCTTCAGCGTGGCGATCCCCGTGGCTTCTCTCTCCCGCGCCTCCAACTCGGCGAGGAAACCGTCGGCGTTCCGCGACAGGCCGCGCAGTTCGTCCAGCTCCGCATCGTAGCCGTCGGCCAGGACGCCGCCGTCGCGGATCGTGGCCGGCGGCGCCTCGGTAAGGGCGCGGCGGAGCAGGGCCGCCGTCCTCGGGTGTTCTCCCAGCCGCCGCCGCAGCGCGTCCAGGGGAGCGCAGGAGGCGCCTTCCAGCGCGTCGTGCAGGTCCGGCAGCCGCTCCAATGCTTCGCGCAGGCCGGTAAGATCGCGGGGGCGGGCGCTCGCCAGTGCGATGCGGGCGAGGATGCGTTCGATGTCGGGGCAACCGTCCAGCAAGCCGCGGATCGTCTCCCCGGAACCGGTCAACAACGCCTCTACCGCGTCGTGGCGGTCCGCTACCCGCCCCTGACGGCGCAGCGGCCGCTGCAGCCAGCGGCGGAGGAGGCGCCCCCCCATCGGGGTGACCGTGGTATCGAGGACGGAGGCCAGCGTCTGCTCGGTGCCGCCGCTCAAATTGTGCTCAATCTCTAGATTGCGCCGGCTGGCGGCGTCGATGGTGACGGCGTCGTCGCGCGACTCGACGGTCAGCGACCGGATATGGGGCAGCGCTCCGCGCTGCGTCTCGCCGACGTACTGGAGTAGACCGCCGGCGGCGGCCACCGCGGCGCTGAGCCCTTCGGCGCCGAAGCCGGAGAGGTCGTGGGTGTCGAACTGCCGTAATAGCACCCGCCGCGCCGAGGCCGGTTCGAAGTGCCACGGTGGCCGACGGGTTACCGCCGCCGGCCCGGCGGGCGGCCATTCGCCGTCGTTGTCGGGGATCAGCAACTCCGCCGGCCGCAGGCGTTCCAGTTCCGCCGCCACTTCATCGAGCGTGTCGGCCTCCAAGACCGTGAAACGCCCCGATGAGAGCTCCAAGGCCGCGATGCCGAAACACGGGGCCCTGCCGGGGTCATGGGCGGCGGCGACGGCCGCCAGCAGATTGGAGCGCCGCTCGTCGAGCAGGGCGTCGTCAGTGAGCGTGCCGGGAGTGACGACCCGGACGACCTGCCGCTCCACCGGCCCTTTCGACGCGCCGGGATCGCCGATCTGCTCGCAGATGGCCACGGATTCGCCCAGCCGGACCAGACGGGCAAGGTAGCTCTCCACGGCGTGGACCGGAACCCCGGCCATCGGGATCGGCGCGCCGGCCGATTCGCCCCGGGTGGTCAGCGTAATGTCGAGCAGCTTCGCCGCCCGCTCCGCATCGCCGTAGA
>SKJZ01000138.1 GCA_007121755.1 Halorhodospira sp.
ATGCACCTCGCCGCGACCCATCGTCAGGTCCAGGCCCTTGAGGATTTCCTTGCCGTCGACCTCGACGCGCAGATCACTGATTTCGAGCATCGTCCTGTTTCCCTGTTCCGCGCGGCTCAGCCGACACTGCCTTCGAGGCTGATACCGACCAGCTTCTGCGCCTCGACGGCGAACTCCATGGGGAGCTGCTGCAGCACGTCGCGGCAGAAGCCGTTCACGATCAGCGCCACGGCGTCCTCTTCGGGGATGCCCCGCTGACGGCAGTAGAAGATCTGGTCGTCGCCGATCTTTGAGGTGGTGGCCTCGTGCTCCAGTTGGGCCGTCGGGTTCTGGACGTCGATGTAGGGAAAGGTGTGCGCCCCGCAGGTGGAACTCATCAGCATTGAGTCGCACTGGGAGTAGTTGCGGGCGTTATCAGCCGTGGGCAGCACCTTGACCAGGCCGCGGTACGACTGTTCGCCGTGGTCGGCCGAGACCCCCTTGGAGATGATGTGGCTGCGGGTGTTCTTCCCGATGTGGATCATCTTGGTGCCGGTGTCGGCCTGCTGCCGCCCCCGGGTCACCGCCACGGAGTAGAACTCGCCCACGGAGTCGTCGCCGCGCAGGACGCAGCTAGGGTACTTCCAGGTGATGGCCGAGCCGGTCTCCACCTGGGTCCACGAGATCTTGGAGCGCTTGCCGGCACAGAGGCCGCGCTTGGTGACGAAGTTGTAGACCCCGCCCTTGCCGTTCTCGTCCCCCGGGTACCAGTTCTGTACGGTGGAGTACTTGATCTCGGCGTCGTCGTGGGCGACCAGCTCCACTACCGCGGCGTGGAGTTGGTTCTCGTCCCGCTGCGGCGCGGTGCATCCCTCCAGGTAGGAGACGTGGCTGCCCGGCTCGGCGATGATCAGGGTGCGCTCGAACTGTCCGGTGTGCTCGGCGTTGATGCGGAAGTAGGTCGACAACTCCATCGGACAACGCACCCCCTCGGGGATGTAGACAAAAGAGCCGTCGGAGAAGACCGCCGAGTTCAACGCGGCGAAGAAGTTATCCTTGCGTGGCACCACGGTGCCGATGTACTTGCGCACCAAATCCGGGTGCTCCTGCAGCGCCTCAGAGATCGAGCAGAAGATCACCCCGTGCTTGGCCAGCTCCTCCTTGAACGTCGTGGTCACGGAGACCGAGTCGAAGACGGCGTCAACCGCCACCGCCGGCCGCTCCGCGCCGCCGCCGTCGTCCTCGACACCGGCGAGCATCTTCTGCTCGTGGAGCGGAATGCCCAACTTCTGATAGGTCTCGAGAAGCTGCGGATCGACCTCATCGAGGCTACCGAGCTTCTTCTTCGGCGCGGCGAAGTATGAGATCGCCTGAAAATCGATCGGCGGGAAGCGGACATGCGCCCAGCGGGGCATGGCCATCTCCAGCCACCCCCGATACGCTTCCAGACGCCACTCCAGCATCCACTCCGGCTCGTTCTTCTTGGCCGAAATGAAGCGAATGGTCTCTTCGTTCAGCCCCGGCGGGGCAAACTCCTGCTCGATATCAGTGACGAAGCCGGCATCGTAGCCGCGCCGCGTGAACTGCTCGATGGTCTCGGTACTGCTGGACATAATTCTCGACTCTCCAGCCATTCAGCGATCAATAAGCTTCAACTTCGCGGGATCGGCGGAAACCGGTCCCGCGCAACCCCCATCTGTGGCCCACTGGACTTGGACGGGATAGACGGTAACCGGAAACTCCGCGGGACGAGCCATCTCGGCCAGCGAAACGCCGTCCAACGCGCGCTGAACGACCGAACTGACCCGTGACCAGATCGCCCCCGCCGTACAACCATCAACGTGATTACACGACCCAGTACCGTCCTCCACACACTCAGTAAACGCGATCGGTCCCTCCAAGGCCTCGATAATCTCCGCGACCGTGATTTCACCGGGGTCGCGGACCAGACCGTAGCCCCCTTTCGCGCCACGGTAGGAGCACAGTAAGCCGGCACGGACCAACTGCTTCATCACCTTGCTGGCCATAGGCTGCGGCAGCCCGTGGGCCGCCGCCAACCGGGACGGGTTGAATCGCTCCCCGGGGCTGCGCGCCATGGCCGATAAGATTACGATCCCGTAATCCGTTTCGCGGTTAATCCTGAGCATTACGGGCAGGATTATAGCCCAATCCGTACCCGATTGGTACACATTGCCACGGGTGATATTACCCGAATGCGACGCTAGCGTGGAGCGGCGAGGATTGACGGACGGGCGCCGTCCGTTGATAGTGAAGGCACTCCAAGGTGTGGGCGGACACGCTGTGGCACCACCATGAATCCACCGAGAGACAGGCTCAAACCTGGCACCAAACGGCGTTTGGTCATCGAGGAGCTGGAGGCCGGCTGGGAAGTGGTCTTCTACGGCCCCGACGGCTCGGTCCGCCATGTCAGCCACAGCGACTCCGAGATCGCTGCACTGCGGGCAGCGTACTGGATCGCCCGCTACTACGGCTATAAGGATCGTGTTCTGCTCAAGACCCGGCTGGTCGACCACGAGTTGGATCTCGCGGGGCTGATGGAGCGGCGCGACGGCCTGTCCAGATAGACCGGCCCGGTCGGCGGGGCGGGGTCACCCCTGAAGCAAGACCTCCTTCTCGATCCGCTTGACTTCGTCGCGCAGCCGGGCCGCCTCCTCGAACTCCAGTTCCCGGGCGTGGCGGTGCATCCGCTTCTCGAGATCGCGAATACGCCGGACCGCTTCGCCGGCATCCATGCCGCCATAGACCGGCACCTCTTCGGCGACACCGGCCGCCGGCGCCGTCCGGCCCGGGGCCGGCACGCCGCCCCGCTCCATGATGTCGGCAACGGCCTTGCGGATCCCGATCGGGGTGATCCCGTGCTCCTCGTTGAAAGCCTTCTGCTTGGCGCGCCGCCGTTCGGTCTCGTCCATGGCGCGGCGCATGGAGTCGGTGACCCGGTCGGCGTAAAGGATTGCCCTGCCGTGGAGGTTACGGGCGGCGCGGCCGACGGTCTGGATCAACGAGCGCTCCGAGCGCAAAAAGCCCTCCTTATCGGCGTCGAGAATCGCCACCAACGAGACCTCGGGGATATCCAGCCCCTCGCGCAACAGGTTGATCCCCACTAAGACGTCGAACTCGCCCAGCCGCAGGTCGCGAATGATCTCGGTGCGCTCCACGGTATCGATATCGGAGTGGAGGTAGCGCACCCGGACGTCGTTCTCCGCCAGGTAGTCGGTCAGATCCTCGGCCATGCGTTTGGTCAGCGTGGTCACCAGGATTCGTTCATCCCGCGCCGCACGCATCCGGATCTCGCCGTAGAGATCGTCGACCTGGGTGGTGGCCGGCCGGACCTCCACCTCGGGGTCGACCAGCCCGGTCGGCCGCACCACCTGCTCCGCCACCTGCCCCGTATTGGCCTCCTCATAGGGGCCCGGCGTCGCCGAGACGAAGACCATCTGCGGCGCGAGGCGCAGGAACTCCTCGAACTGCAGCGGCCGGTTGTCCAACGCCGACGGCAGCCGGAAACCGTACTCCACCAGCGTCTGCTTACGGGAGCGGTCGCCTTTGTACATACCGCCCAATTGCGGGATGGTGACGTGGGACTCGTCGATAAAGAGCAGCGTCTCCGCCGGCAGGTAGTCGAAGAGCGTCGGCGGCGGCTCTCCGGGCTGCCGCCCCGAGAGATAGCGGGAGTAGTTCTCGATACCGGAGCAGTAGCCGAGCTCCAGCATCATCTCCAGATCGAAGCGGGTGCGCTCCTCGAGGCGCTGCGCCTCGACCAGCTTGTCGGCGGCGCGCAACTCCGCCAGCCGCTCGCGCAGCTCTTCGCGGATCCGCCCCACCGCCTCCTGGACCCGCTCGCGGGGTGTCACGTAGTGGGTTTTTGGGTAGATCGTGGCGCGGGGAACCCGGCGCAGCAACTCGCCGGTCAGCGGGTCGAACCACGCCAAGTCCTCGATCTCGTCATCGAAAAGCTGCAGCCGGATCGCCTCCTCCTCGGACTCGGCGGGGAAGATATCGACCACCTCTCCCCGTACCCGATAGGTGCCGCGCGCCAACTCGACGTCATTGCGGGTGTACTGAAGCTCCGCCAGGCGCCGCAGGATGTCGCGCTGATCGATACGGTCCCCGCGCACCAGGTGGAGGATCATCGCCAGATAGGCGTTGGGATCGCCGAGACCGTAGATCGACGAGACCGACGCGACGATAACCGTATCCCGCCGCTCCAGAACCGCCTTGGTCGCGGAGAGGCGCATCTGCTCAATGTGCTCGTTGACCGAGGCGTCCTTCTCGATAAAGGTGTCGGACGCCGGCACATAGGCCTCGGGCTGGTAGTAATCGTAATAGGAGACGAAGTACTCGACCCGGTTTTTCGGGAAGAACTCCTTCATTTCGCCGTAGAGCTGGGCGGCGAGGGTCTTGTTGGGCGCCAACACCAGCGCCGGGCGCTGCAAGCGCTCAATGACATTGGCCATGGTGAAGGTCTTTCCCGAACCGGTCACCCCCAACAGCGTCTGGGCGGAGAGCCCCGCCTCCAATCCGGCCACCAGCCTTTCGATGGCCTCGGGCTGATCCCCGGCTGGTTCAAAACGGGAGCTAATGGCAAACCGATCAGACATTTATGGAATTTCCGCCCTAATGTTTGGAAACGGGCATACGTAAGCCCTTATCATATACGGCACATCAATCGACACCGGAGCACTACATGGACATCGAGCTCGCCGCCCGGGTTCAACGCATCAAGCCGTCCCCCACACTGGCGGTAACCGCCCGTGCCGCAGAGTTGCGCGCAGCCGGCCACGACGTCATCGGGCTTGGCGCGGGAGAACCGGATTTCGATACCCCCGACCATATCAAAGAGGCCGCCGTGGCCGCGTTACACCAAGGGGACACCAAGTACACGCCGGTGGACGGCTCCCGCGCCCTCAAGGAGGCGGTCGCCGCCAAGTTCCAACGCGACAACGCGCTGGCCTACGAGGCGAACCAGATCCTCGTCTCCAGCGGCGCTAAGCAGTGCCTGTTCAACGCCATGGCCGCCCTGCTCAATGAGGGCGACGAGGTGGTCATCCCGGCGCCGTACTGGGTCTCCTACCCCGACATCGCGCTGATCTTCGGCGCCAAGCCGGTCATCGTCTCCGCCGGGGCCGAGAGCCGCTTCAAGATCACCCCGGAACAGTTGGAGGCGGCCATCACCGACCGCTGCCGGATGGTCATCCTCAACAGCCCGTCGAACCCCACCGGCACCGCCTACACCAAGGACGAACTGGCCGCCCTGGGCGCAGTGCTGGAGCGCCACCCGAAGGTGGTGGCGGTCAGCGACGATATCTATGAGCACATTCTGTGGCGGGACGAGCCGTTCTCCAACATCGTCAACGCGGCCCCGACGCTGAAGGAGCGCGCCGTGGTGGTCAACGGCGTCTCCAAGGCGTACGCCATGACCGGCTGGCGCATCGGCTACGCCGCCGGCCCGGCGCCGCTGATCGGCGCGATGAAGAAGATCCAGTCCCAAAGCACCTCCAACGCCTGCTCCATCTCTCAGGCCGCCTCGGTGGCCGCGCTGGAAGGCGACCAGGGGTGCATCGCGCCGATGCTGGAGCAGTTCAAGAGCCGCCACGACTTTGTTGTGGAGCGGCTCAATGCGATGCCGGGCGTAGAGTGCATGCCGTGTGACGGCACCTTCTACTGCTTCCCGAAGGTGCAGG
>SKJZ01000080.1 GCA_007121755.1 Halorhodospira sp.
CCTCGAAATGCCGGTTCGGGGGGAAGGGCTCCCCATTCGGGGGCGTCCGGCGGCATGGATGCCGCCGGAGAGCGTACAGGGAAGTATTCACAGCGTCCCACGAATGGGGAGTCCCTCCCCCCGAACCGGCATTTCGAGGCCCTTTCTGTTGAGACCACCACCACAGCCACCCGGCGGGTGCCGTTCTCTTTCGCCCGCCGCCACGGCGTAGTGCCACTGGCCCTCTCCGGCGACCAAGCCCGCGTCGCCTACCGCCCCGGCGTCCGGCCCGGCGCCATCGCCGAACTCCGCCGCCGCCTCGAGTGCCCCCTGGCGCTCGAACGGGTCGAAGAGCAGCGCTTCGAAGAACTCCTGCGCGAAGTCTACGAACGCACCTCCGGCGAGGCCGCCCAGGCCATGGAGGGGATCGGCGACGACATGGACCTGCAGAGCGTCGCCAGCGAACTGGCCGAGCCCCAGGACCTGATGGAGAGCGAGGACGACGCGCCGATCATCCGCCTGATCAACGCCCTGCTCACCGAAGCGGTCAAGGAGGACGCTTCCGACATCCACATCGAGACCTTCGAGAGCCGGTTGGTGGTGCGCTTCCGCGTCGACGGCGTGTTGCGCGAGGTGCTGCAGCCGCCGCCGGGGCTGGCGCCGCTGCTGATCTCCCGCGTCAAGGTCATGGCGCGCCTCGATATCGCCGAGAAGCGGCTGCCGCAGGACGGCCGCATCTCGCTGCGCGTGGCCGGGCGGCCGGTCGACGTGCGTGTCTCCACCCTGCCGGTCGGCCAGGGAGAGCGGGTGGTGTTGCGGCTGCTCGACAAGCAGGCCGGGCGGCTCGATCTGACCCACCTGGGGATGGACCCGGGCAGCCTGGAGCGCATCCAGCGGGTCATCCGCCACCCGCACGGCATTTTGCTGGTCACCGGCCCGACCGGCTCCGGCAAGACCACCACCCTCTACGCGGGGCTGGCCGCGATCAACGACCGCCAGCGCAACATCATGACTGTCGAGGACCCGATCGAGTACTACATCGACGGCGTCAACCAGACGCAGATCAACACCAAGGTCGACATGACCTTCGCCCGCGGCCTGCGCGCCATCCTGCGCCAGGATCCGGACGTAGTGATGGTCGGCGAGATCCGCGACGTCGAGACCATGGAGATCGCCATCCAGGCGTCGCTGACCGGCCACCTGGTCCTCTCCACGCTGCACACCAACACCGCCATCGGCGCCGTGACCCGGCTGCGCGATATGGGTATCGAGCCGTTCCTGCTCGCCTCCAGCCTGGTCGGGGTGATGGCGCAGCGCCTGGTGCGGCTGCTCTGCGCCGAGTGCAAGGAGCCGATGGAGCCGAACGCCGCCGATCTCAAGCGTCTCGGCCTCGACCCCGACGGTCCGGAGGATGAGCGGCCGGTGCTCTACCGGGCGGTCGGCTGCGACGCCTGCAACCAACTCGGCTACCGCGGCCGGACCGGTATCTACGAGGTGATCGAGATCGACTCCGCGCTGCGCCAGATGATCCACGACGGCAAGGGGGAGCAGGCGATGGAGCGCCACGCGCGGCGCCATACGCCGTCGATCGCCGGGGACGGCGTGCGCCGCGTGTTGGCGGGGGACACGACGCTGGAAGAGGTGCTGCGCGTGACCCAGGAGGGGTAGGTGGGGCGTCGATCGCATGCGATTGGGTGGTTAGGGGCGGTGCTACTGTGCGCCCCGTTGGCGGCCACGGCGCCGGACGGCGGTCCGCCGCCGGCCGCCGGCGGCTCCGGCGGCGACCCCCACGAGTTGCTCGTCCGCTTCGCCCCCCACGCCACCACCGGCATCCAGGCCGCCACCCACCGCGCCTACGGCGCCTACCGCGAGCGCCGGGGCCGCCGGGGTGATTGGGAGGTGGTCGTCCTGCCGCCCTACGTCGACCGCGCCGAGGCGCTGCGCCACTACGCCGACGATCCGCACGTGGAGCATGTGGAGCCCAACCGGACGGTGCGCCGGGCGGCGATCCGGGCAGCCACGGTCGAGCCCGATGACGAGCGCTTCGACGAGCAGTGGGGGCTCGCGCGCATGCGCCTGCCCGAGGCGTGGGCGGAGATGGACGAGCCGGGCGACGCCGGGGGGATCGTGGTGGCGATCCTCGACACGGGTATCGAGCGCAATCACGAGGATCTGCACGGCAACATCTGGAGCAATCCGGACCCGGCCGACTGCAACGATGTCGAGGACGGCGATCCGTGCGCCGACACCTGGGGGTGGGACTTCGTCAACGGCGACAACGATCCCGAGGACGACGAGGGCCACGGTACCCACGTGGCGGGGATCGCCGGCGCGGTCGGGAACAACGGCATCGGGGTCGCCGGCACGGTGTGGAACGTCGAGTTGATGGCCGTAAAGGTCCTCGATAGCGGCGGCACGGGTAACCTGGCCGATATCATCGACGGCGTCGGTTACGCCGTCGACAGCGGCGCCGATATCGTCAATCTCAGCCTCGAGTGGCGGGTGAGCCTCGACGACGGGCCGCTGCCTACCGGCTGCGACGGCTTCAAAAGCGACGGCCTGCTGCTCTGCGAAGAGATCGAACGGGTCGGCGATGAGGGCGTCCTGGTGACGGCCGCCGCCGGCAATGCCGGCGACAGCAACGAGACGGGATCGATCTCGCTGCCGGCGAGCTACCCGTTGTCCAACCTGCTCTCGATCGCCGCCTCGGTGGAGGTCGATGACGCGGGGGAGCCTGCCGACGGGTTGGCGTCCTTCTCCAATTACGGCCTGCGCACCGTCCATCTGGCGGCGCCCGGTCAAGCGATCCTGAGCACCGACCTCTCCGGCGCGGACGGCGGTGGGTACTCGCACGAGTCGGGAACCTCGATGGCCGCCCCGGCCGCCGCCGGTCTTCTCGCCCTCTTGCTGGCCGAGGACGACGATCCGGGCGGGCCGCTCCGCCACCTCCACGCGCGCGAACGGCTGCTCGGCACTGTGGCGTGCGACGCCGAGGGCGACGGCGACCCTCGTCCGTGCGCCGCCGCGCCGCTGGGCGGCGGCGGGGAGGAACTCAACGCCACCACTCTGGCCGGGGGGCGCGCCGACGCGCTGGCGGCGCTGACCACGGCGGAGGGCGACATCCCGCCGGTGGCGCCGAGCCACTTCGGGGTGGCGTTGGAGAGCGACATCGCCCGGCTGACCTGGCTGCCGTCGCGCCCCACCGCTACGGGCTACGAGATCGAGCGGCGGTTGCCGGAAGACGACGAGTTCGAGGGGATCGGCAGCGTCGCCGATCCGGAGACCGGCTCGTTCGAAGATACCGGGTTGGACGATATCCCGGAAGAGGGCGTTATCGCCTACCGCATCCGCGCCGTCGACGGCGGCCGCCACTCCCGGTGGACGATCGCCCATCTGGCCCCCGATCTGCCGCCGCCGGCCGGGTTGGCGGCGGCGGTGAGCGGCTTCACGGTCCACCTCTCTTGGGATCCGTACCCGATCTCGCCCGACCTTGTGGAGTTCGAGTTGCGCCGCCGTCCCGAAAACCGTGCGGAGCGGATCATCACGGTGGACGGCGACGCGACGGCCTACGACGACACGGTGCCCGACCCCGACCGCTATGCGTACGACCTCCGCGCCTGTCTCAACGGCAGTTGCTCCGGTTGGTCGGAGGCGGTCGAGGTGGACGTCTTCGGCAAGGGCGGGGCGGTGATGGCCGACCACTTCCAGGGGTTCGAGGAGGCGGGAAGCGATCTGCGCTGCTTCATTGCGACGGCGGCCTACGGGGCGGCGTGGGAGGACGAGGTGCGGGCGCTGCGCGCCTTCCGCGACGACTTCCTGATGCCGTACCGGGCCGGACGCGCCGTGGTGGCGGCGTACTATGCGGTCAGTCCGCCGCTGGCGCGCTGGATCGCCGCCGACGAACGCCGCCGTGCGGCCGCCCGGGCGCTGTTGACGCCGCTCGTCCGGCTGGTTGGAGCGAAGCTCATCGCGAGCGAAGCGAAGCAATGACGGGTAATTCAGCGTCTCTTTAGCGGAAGTGGTAGACGGCGCCAGTGCGTAGCGTGGTCGTGGTGGCGGTCAGGCGCTGGCCGTCGTCCCAGGTGAGACGCGAGGAGCGCATCGTCACCACCTCCGCGCGCAGCGACCAGTCGGCGGCGACACGGAACTGCGCCGCCGCGCCGTAGACCGCCATATCGACGAACGTTTTGCTCGATAGCCCCGAGCCGTCCGGACGCTCCGTCTCCACCTCGAACTCCGCCCCGCCCCAACCGGCGGAGAACTCCAACGACCAGCGGGGGTCGGGGTGCCAGCCGAGGAAGGCGCGGACCTCGGTCCCCCACGGCGTCGCGATCCGGAGGCGGCGGCCCGCCTCTTCGATGTCGACCTCGGCTCCGCTCACCCAGAGACCGCCCCGCAGGCCGACGGCCAGTTCGGGGGTGACGGCGCCGGCGATGCTCGCGCCGGCGCCGGCGGCGAGGTGCCGGTCGCTCCAACTTTGGCTGGGGACGCCGTCGGGGCCGCGCCAGTCGAAGGCGGTGCGGGCGGCCGGGGCGATCCATAGCGAGCCGTAGTCCGCCCGGTGCGGCGCCGCGGCCTCGGCGCCACCGGCAGCGTCCGCCGCTCCCAAGGCGGCGGCGAGGGCGGCCGCGACGGTGCGGCTGGTGCGGGCCGGTCTGTTCATCTCTCTCTCCGGGCGGTGTTCCGGCAAGACATTAAAGAAAAGTCGGCGCTAAAGGGAAGCTCGAAGTGGTAGATACAACGGAGGGGTTGGCAAGACGCTCCGAAAGGTGAGTAATATGGATGGACCATCGATCTCGCTGAGTCCACGATAGAATGGTCCATTTCCGGCACGCCCGATGAGCCCTTCCCCGGCGCGCCAACGGGGGGTCGCGCTGATTACGGCGCTGCTGGTCGTCGCCCTGGTCACCGTGGCGGCGGTCTCGCTGACCGCGGCCCATCAACTCGACCTGCGTCGGGCGGCAACCTCGCAAAGCTTCGGTCAGGCGCACCTCCACGCCCACAGCGCTGAGGCGCTGGCGGCGGAGCTCCTGGGTTACCTCCACGCCGATCCGGAAGTGGCCGCCGCGATCGCTCGCGGCTCCTGCACCAGCCCTCCGGCCGGGTTGGAGATCGAGGGGGCGTTCGTGACTGTCTATCTGGAAGACCTCCACTGCCGGATCAACCTCAACAACCTGGCCGACGCCGAAGATACCGAGACCGAGGAGGGCTTCGTGCGTCTGGTCGAGGCCCTCAACCGGGACGATTCGGCGGTGCGCATCGACCCCGAGGCGCTGGTCGCCGCGCTGCGCGAGTGGATCGATCCGGAGGTGGAGGACGACTGGTACTCCTGGCAGGACCCGCCGTACCGCCCGGCCAATCAGCCTTTGGCCTCGGCCAGCGAGCTGCTGCTGGTCCGCGGCGTCGACGAGGCGGTCTACCGGGCGTTGGAGCCGTACGTGACCGCGCTGCCGGCGACCGGTACGGCGTTGAACACCACTGCGGCGCCGGAGTTATTGCGCGAGGCCTTCCAGTTGCCCGACGCCGGGGATATGGACACGGATGAGCAGCCGGGTTGGGGGGCGTATACGCGGCTGTCGATGGCCATCGAACTCGATGAGCGCGTTCACCGTCGCTGTACGGTGATCCACGGCCCCTCGGGGCGTATTGTCCTCCGTCGTCTGCGGGCCTGCTGATAGGGGCACGAAAAGCCGGCC
>SKJZ01000202.1 GCA_007121755.1 Halorhodospira sp.
ACCTGGCCACCATTCTCTTCCAACGCGCGGACGATATGTTCCCGCTCGCACGCACGCAAGTGCTCGACAAGGTCCGTCGAACCCGAACCGTTCACGTTGCCTTCGGCGTTAGTTCCAGCGCAGGCGCCGGACGCGAAATCCTCGAACAAGTCCGCCGGGCCGATGGTATCTCTTTCGGCAAGGATACAGGCCCGCTCCAACATGTGACGCAGTTCACGCAGATTGCCTGGCCATGCGTGCTCCAACAGCGCACTGCGCGCGGCGGGCGCGAGTGTCTTATGTCCGCCCCCCTGGCCGGAACACTCCTCGAGAAACCGGTCGGCAAAAAAAAGGATGTCCTCCGGCCGCTCCCGCAGCGGCGGAATACGCACCTGCACGGTGTTGATCCGATAGTACAGGTCCTCTCTGAATTCACCGTCGCGCACCATTTCCTGTAAATCCCTATGGGTCGCAGAGAGTACGATCACATTCACCGGTGTGGGCGCCTCGGCGCCCACACGGACGATCTCGCGCTCCTGGATCGCACGTAGGAGTTTCACCTGCATTGTCGGCGACATGTCGCCGATCTCGTCGAGAAAGAGCGTCCCGCCTTCGGCCCGCTCGAAGACGCCGCGCCGGGCGTGCGTAGCCCCCGTGAAGGCGCCCCGCTCGTGGCCGAATAGCTCGGCCTCCAGCAGGCTTTCGGTGAAAGCGCCGCAGTTCACGGCAATGAACGGGCGACCGGGCCCTCCGGGCGCGCTATCATGCAGCAGACGCGCCACATGCTCCTTGCCCACCCCCGACTCACCCACCACCAAAGCGTCGACCTGAGCGGCGGCGATTTTCGCCACCATGGCGCCCACCCGCTTCATAACCGGGGCGATACCCAGGGTTACCGAGGAGCACTCCCGGCTGGCGGGGCCAGGGGCAAGGGTGCGCACCTTCTCCACCAACTCATCGAGATCGAAGGGCTTCACCACGTAGTCGGCGGCCCCCTCCTTGAGGAGCCGCACCGCCCGCTCCACTGACGCGTACGCGGTGATAAAGACAAACGGCGTGCCGGCCTCCACTGCAGACTCCCGGAACAGGGATTCGCCGTCGCCGTCGGGAAGCCTGATGTCGCTGATGACCACCGCGTACCGCTCTCCAATGAGTGCCGCCTTCGCCTCACCGAGCGAACCGTACCAATCGACTTGATAGCCTTCCAGCGTGAATCGGTCGTGGAGCGACTCACCCATGATGGCGTCGTCCTCCACCAAGCAGATCGACTGCGTCATGTTTGTTTCCGCTCCCCGCGGTCAGCGGCCTGTTCCGGCGCTACCGGCAAGGTAACGCGAAAGCACGTGTCACCCGGACGGCTATCCACCGAGATCCCGCCACCGAGTTGCTCGACCAGTTGATACGTCACCCAAAGCCCCAAGCCGGTTCCGCTGCCGCCGGTATCGGCAAAGGGCTCAAAAAGACGGTCTTTCTGGCTCTCTGAAATGTGGCCGCCGTCGTTGCTCACCTCCAGCACCAACTCATCACCGGTAAAGGCGGCGCGCATTGTGACCTCTCCGCCACTGTCCGCGGCCCGGACAGCGTTGAGCAAGAGATTGATCAGAATCTGCCTCACCGGCGTCGCCGGTACCGACACCGCCTCCGGCAGGTCCACCCGCCAGTCCAACTGAATGGAGCGCTGGCGGAGATCGTGATCCACCAACATTCTCACATCCTGGACGTCGCTCCGGGTGAGCGGATCCTTGGTAATTCGCGCCTCGACCAGCAAGGCGCCGACAATGTCACGAATCTGCAGCAACCCGCGCTCGATAAGCGACATCGTTCTCTGCGTGAAGGGATCGGTGTCCGCATGCCGCCGATAGGTATTTACCGCATTCAGCATGCCGCCCAGCGGATTGTTGATTTCATGCGCGATCCCCGCCGACAACCGGCCGATGGCCGCAAGGCGGTCAGAACGCACCACTTGCCGTTCCAGATCCTGCTTCTGCTCCAACTCCAACAGCATGGCCGCGAACCGCTCGTAGAGGCGCGCCACCTCGTCTCGCCCCTCCGGCGGGGGCATGGCGGCGGCCAATTCGCCGGGGGAGTGGCGTCCAACGGCTTCGATATAGTGTGTCAACCGAATCAGCGGCTGGGCCACGCGCCACCCCATCCACCAGCCCAACGGCAACAGGGCCGCGAGAACCGCCAATGTCGCCACCACCACTTGGATCAGGCCGGCGTGAAAACGGTCGAAAAAGCCGGGCCGGTCGTAACGCATGAGCACCGTCCCCAAGCGCGCGCCGTCCATTGCCACCGGGATCAACAACCACCACCCGGTATCGTCGCGCAGCCTCCCCGCGGCCTCTTCCCGCACAAGCTTGGCCAGGGTCTCCAGCGTGCCGCCGTCATCGTCGCCGACCCCCAGCATGGTTTGCACCCGGAACCGTTCTGGATCGCTGGAGACGTACACCAGCGCGCGCCGGTCGAGCACGATAATAGTGGACGGGCGGCGGTGCTCCTCCATGGCGGCTTCCATCGGAGTGTTCACCACTTCCCACGCCCGCCACAAATCGTCCCGAAGCATCACCGGCGCGAGGCTTTCCGCGAGAACGCGGCCCAAGCTCTCCCCGTGCTCGCTGAGTTCGCGCTCAGCGTCCCGCCAAGCGTGTCCTAGCGCCGCAGCTGAGATGGTAACGGCGGTGACGACTACCACCAACACGATTTGCAACGGCACCTTGGTCCGATAGTTCAGACCCTTCACCGCCGCGCTGCCTCCACGCGGGCCGTCATCCGCCGGATGTCATCGTAGTCGGACCCGTCCGCCTCGCCGAACCCGTCCAAGTTCAGTCCGTCCAGGATCCGGCGCCCCTCTTCGTCGTCCTCCATGCCGGTGAGCGCCTCTCGGAACGCCTTGAACGTCTGTTTATCCAGGCCCGCGGCCGCGACCAGAGGAGGAAAACCGAAGGCAGGGGAGCGTTCCACAATATGGAGCCTGCGGACCAAATCCGGCTCATGGCGTTCCAACGTTTCATAAACGTACCCGTCCACGGCACCGCCGTCAGCCAACCCCACGGCCACCGCGTGGATCACCTTGCGGTGGCTCCAGGTAAAAAAGGTGCGCGAGAAAAAGGTGTCGGGGTCATGTCCGCCCTCCATCAGCCGGTAGGTCGGATAGAGCCACCCCGAATTCGAGTCGG
Organism: Halorhodospira sp.; assembly: GCA_007121755.1. Taxonomy (GTDB): domain Bacteria; phylum Pseudomonadota; class Gammaproteobacteria; order Nitrococcales; family Halorhodospiraceae; genus SKYL01. Next base: position 3,159 of record SKJZ01000202.1, read on the forward strand.
GGTCCGCAAAGGCGAAGACACCACCCTCCAGTGACTCCAGGCCATTCGTTGGCGCGCCGGCGATAATGTATGAACGGTAGAGCGGCTTCCCGCGGTACAGCGGACTCGCCACGAGGCGCAGTTCGGCGGCGTGAACGACGTAGGGATACCCGCAAAGCCACGCCGCGTCGAGTCCCCCGGCCCGCAGGAGGTTGACGATCTCTTCGTAACTGGTCCGGCGCAACATCTCTACCGGCCGTTGCAGCCGCGTCTCCAGATCTTCCCGCCAACCCCGCAGCAACTGGATCCGCTCATCAAGGATAACCGGCGTAAGCCCGAGCTTGAAAGGCGCCCGGGGAGGGGATCCGCGGTCCGGCGCGGCCGATGGAGCTGATAACCCCGTCAGCAACACGGCGGCGGCCATTCGCTTCAGAAGCTGCCTCCGACTCAACGTTACGCTCAAGTAACCTCCCGCCACGTAACTCCAGTCTATACGTTACCGGCCCGTAACATGCAAACAGTTTTGAGGGCCGCTCTCCTTGGGCATATTGCCACACCACAACGACTTAAGTGGGGCAGGCTGCCACACACTGGAAGCCCTCTAAATGGCATGTGCCTTGCTTTATGTGGCAGAGCGCCGCAGCAAGCCAGACGTTATGCCTGGCTTGAAACCGTGCGACCACAACTACAAAACGGCGCGATAGCAGCACGACCTCAGGTCGGCTGGCCAGGAGGAGAGGATGGAAGAGAACAGCCCGGCAGCCCGGGCGTATCGGCCGTTGCGCACCGATGTCGCCGCAGTCACCTTCGTAACCGAGGGCTGCCTGCCGGTGCGCTCACCTCTCTCGGATTGTGCATCGTGCGCCGAGGCGTGCCCCGTGGGCGCGCTTACCGTGGGGTGGCGGGGACCCTCTCTCGCGGATGGATGCCTGCATTGCGGGCGTTGCGCGGCGGCATGCCCGACAGGCGCCATCCGCGTCGCCGGTTTTCCTCGCTTGGCGCTTCCGGATCTTCAAGCGGCTCGTGCCGAAGACGGGCCGCTTGAGGTCGACTGCTGGCGCGTTCCCCGTGAACGCTCGCCGGCCGGCGCACTTCGTGTCCCCTGTCTCGGTGGCCTCGACGCTGGCACCCTGGCCGCCCTGCACGCCCGCCACCCCGCCGGAGTCGTCCTGCTGGACCGCGGCTGGTGCGGCGGCTGTCCGGCCGGGGGACGCCCTCCGCTCCAAGAAGAGGCAGTAACGGCCGCCGCCGGCGCACTGGTCGCGGCGGGCGCCGATCCTGAACACGCGCCGCGCATTGAACACCGGCCACTGCCCGGACAGTCCGCCCGGCCCGAGATACCCGACGCGATGGCGGAACGCGCCGTCAGCCGCCGGGGACTCTTTCGCCACTTGGCTGGCCGCGCCGCCGCAACCGCCGAACAGTGGCAGGACGGGGCCGGCGAGGGTCCGGCGCCCGGCGGACTCGCCCAGCCGCTGCGCGCCCTCCCCAGAGAGCGTCTGGTGGCCGCGCTCCGCCGTATCACGTCAGCCGGCATTCCCGCCGAGGCCTCGCCGGCCGCGCGGATGAACAGTGATCTCTGCGCCAACCACCGGATCTGCGCCTCTCTTTGCCCCACCGGAGCGCTGCGTGGTGTCGAGGACGGCGACGGCGCCGGCCTCGACTTCGATCCGGCGACCTGCATCGGCTGTGAGCTGTGCAGCCGTGTCTGCCCTGAAGGCGCGCTGCAAATCGGGCGCGCGGGCGGCCAAAGCGTTCTTCACCCGCTGACCCGCCACAGCGTGGCGCGATGCAGCGATTGCGGGCGCCCCTTCACCGCCGGTGAAGGGCGCGACCGCTGCCCCAACTGCCGTAAAGATCAAGAGCTTTTGACCGGAGGCGTCTACGAGGCGCTCTTCGGCCATCCCCCCGAAGCCGTGGGTTCCGGCACTCCTGCCGGCACTGCGGCCCCGGGTCCACAAGAGGCGTTCCACGCCAATATGTCGAGAGGGAAGGAGGCATTCCATGACCGACGTTCTTAACGCCAAGTTCACCCGGAGGCGCTTTCTACAGGCTTCCGGCGCCACGGGAGCCGCGGCCGCCGGCACTGCCGGTATCGGCAAGCTGGTCGGCTTCTCCGCCGCTGGCGCATCATCCCGGGAGGCGCGCGCCGCTAGCCGCGGGCAAACCACGGTTACCAAGAATATATGCGCCCAATGTCCGGCCCGTTGTGGCATCGACGTCTACACCACCAACGGCCGCGTGCATGCAATCTATGGCGATACCGGCAACCCCATCGCCAACGGCAAGCTCTGCCCGAAGGGCCACCTCGGCACTTACTTCCTCTACGACCCCGATCGTTTCAAGGGGCCAATGAAGCGCACCAACCCGAGCAAGGGTCGTAACGAGGATCCCGGCTTCGTACCAATTTCATGGGACGAGGCCCTGAACACCGTCGCGGAGCGGATCAACCGCCTGCGTGAGAACGGCGAGGCCCACCGCTTCGCCCACTTCTATGGCCGCGGCTGGGGCTCCTCCGACGCCGGCCTCTACGGCGACTTCGGCAAGCTTATCGGGACGCCGAATTCGGCCATAGGCCACGCCTCCATGTGCGCCGAGGGCTCCAAGCGCGCCAAGGCGGCCACCGACGGCAACAATTCGTACAACTCCTACGACTACGCGAATACCAACTACATCCTCAACTTCGGCGCGTCGTTCCTAGAGGCGTTCCGCCCCTACAACTACCTGATGCAGATGTGGGGCCACATGCGCAGCAAGAGCCCGATGACGCGGACCACCGCGGTCGACGTGCGCATGAACCCGACATTGGCCGCCGCCGACCGCGCGGTGATGGTCAAGCCCGGCACCGACGGCGCCATGGCGTTGGCCATCGCCCACGTCATTCTCGTTGAAGAGCTGTGGAACAAGGACTTCGTCGGCGATTTCCGTGACGGCCGCAACCGTTTCCGCACCGGACAGCGCGTCCCGGCCGGCAGCTTCGATGAGAAGTGGACCTACGGACTTGTCGAGTGGTGGAACGCCGAACTCAAGGATCGCACCCCCGAGTGGGCCGAGGGCGTCTGCGGAGTCTCCGCCGACCAGATCACCGCGGTCGCCCGGGAGTTCGGCACCACCCGCCCCGCGATGGCCATTATGGAGCGTGGGCCGACCGCGCACACCAACGGCGTCTACAACGGCATGGCTATCCATGCGCTGAATGCGCTGTCCGGCTGCATGTACGCCGAGGGCGGGCTCTTCTATCAGATGGGACCGTCTTACGGGGGGCTGCCCGCCAACTCCGACGACTACATGGACAACATCTCCCGGGAGATGCAGGGCAGGCATCCGCGCATCGACATGGCGGGCACGGACCGGTGGCCGATGAGCGGCCATATGATGCAGGAGACGGCGAAGAACCATAACGCCGGCGATCCCTACAAGCTCGACACGGCAATGTTCTTCTACACCAACCCGATCTGGACGGCGCCCGACACCGCCGAGTGGGAGAAGATGATGGCGGAGATTTTCGTCATCGACACTTCCCCCTTCCCCGGCGAGACGGCGATGTTCGCCGACCTGATCCTGCCGGACCACACCTACTTGGAGCGGCTGCAGGACTCACCGACCTATCCGTTCGAGGGTTGGCCGATGGCGGCTCTGCGGGTGCCGGCGGTCGATCCGATCTACGACACCAAGCACTTTGGCGACACCCTGATCGAGATCGGCAAGCGAATCAACGGACCGATCGGCGATTTCTACCGTGAACTCGACAACGTTGAGAACTGCCTGCGCCACCGGGCGGCCGGCTTCAGCGACGATCCGGGCGACAACGGCGTCAGGGACTTTGAAACCTGGAAGGAGAAGGGAGTGTGGTACCGCAAGCCGTACCACTGGAAGCAGCACCGCGGTGTCTTTTACGAGTGGGACGGTGACGGCTACAACAAAGTCATGACCGAGGAGGAGGTCGGCGAGAAGCTGCTGAAGACTGGATCGGGCAAGTTCGAGTTCAAATCGAGCTTCCTGGAGGGCAACGCCGGCTACATCACCGGTGAACTCGGTGTCTCCCGCAACCGCGTTGGCTATCCGCAGTGGCTTGAGCCGCGGCACACCGGTGGGGACCGGCCGCTGCACTTCATTACGCCGAAGGTGCCGATGACCGCGGAGGGGCGCAGCGGCAACATCCCGCACGCCATCGCGCAGATGCAGCCGATGGTCGGCGGCAACCAGACCACCTTCCTGGAAATCCATCCGCAGACCGCGCGCGCGCGCGGCATCCGGGACGGAGACCGGGTGAAGATCACCTCGGATCTGGGGAGCATCTACGCCTACGCGCGTTACATGCCGTCCAACCGGCCGGACGCCATCGTCCTGCCGTACGAGCACGGCCACTGGGCGCAAGGGCGCTGGGCAACGGCGCAGGAGCGCAGCGTCAACCCCGGCAACCCCAGCGACATCACCGCGAACATCTCCGACCCGATCTCAGGGCTTGCCTGTTACTACACCGGCAAAGTCGACCTGGAACGGGCCTGACCCCCGGACTGAAAGGAGTATTTGAGCTATGGCTAAATGGGGAATGGTCATCGACCTTGACAAGTGCACCGGGTGCCAGGCGTGCACCACCGCGTGCTCCATGGAGAACAACACGCTGCCGGGCGAAAACTGGCAGGACGTCCTCTACTACCACGAAGGCGAGTATCCGAGCGCGCAGATGAAGTGGCTGCCGCGTCCTTGCATGCAGTGTGAGGAGCCGTCGTGCGTCCACGTCTGCCCGACCCGGGCCACCTACAAGGACGACGAGGCCGGCGGCATCGTCTTTATCGACTGGAACAAGTGCATCGGCTGCAAGTACTGCATGATCGCCTGCCCGTATGGGGTTAGGTTTTACGCTGACGAGCAGCCGCTGGTGGAGCCCGACCTGAAGGCCGCATTCCCTGGCGAGGACGGGCAACTCTGGAGCCCGCCGTACCAGGGGCCGCAGGAGGATTGGAGCCGGGGCATCGGCATCCAGCCCAAGGGCGTCGTCTCCAAGTGCACCTTCTGTCACCACAAGGTCAGCCAAGCGCCGGCCGGAACGCCCGATCTTGATGAGGACGATCCGGATCTCAAGGAGTACGTGCCGGCGTGCGTGCGCACCTGCCCGCCCAAGGCCCGCTACTTCGGCGACTTGGACAACCCCGAGAGCAATGTTAACAAGCTCATCGGTAACAAGCGGGGCGTCCGGTTGAAAGATGAGACCGGCAACCGTCCGCAGGTCTACTACTTGGGCGCCGGCGCGAACATTCCCGCATTCCAGCGCCGTCAGCGTTCCTGAAAGGGGGTGAGGAACCATGACCGACAATAACGTTATGAAAGGCTCCGCCGGCACCGGTCTCTTGGTGCTGTCCTTGTTGGTAATGGTGGCGGGCTTCGGCTATGCCGCCATGAACATGGCGGCCCACGGCCACGCCGCGTTCAACACCGACGCCAACGTCGCATGGGGTCAACCCATTTCGACCTATCTGTACTTCGCGCTGGCCTCCTCCGGCCTCGGGCTGCTCGCGGCGGTGCCGCTGGTATTCAAGGTCAAGGAGTACTATCCGGTGGCGAAGCGCTGCATCTTCCTCGCCTTCATCATCCTGATCTCCGGTATGGCCGTCCTGGCCATGGAACTCGGCCACACCTTCCGGATGATCTGGGCGCTGCCCTTCGGGATGCAGGTGCAGTCGGCGATGTTCTGGATGGGTGTCCTCTACGCTCTGGATCTGCTCTTTTTGCTCTGGAAGTTCCAGCGCATGGAAGGTCGGGACTGGGACAGCAAGACGACCTTGCAGATCGGCATCGCCTCCTTCCTCGGCGTGCTGCTGGCCAGCGGTAATTTGGCGCTGATCTTCGGCATGATGAGCATGCGGCCGTTCTGGTTCGATCCGTCGCTGCCCATCTACTTCTACCTGACCGGTATCGCCAGCGGCATGGCCGCGTTGGTCTTCTACACCTATCTCGCCTACGGCTTCGATCGGGGGAAGATGCCGGCGGCGCTCAGGCAACTTATGGAAGGCGGCCTGCCGAAGCTTTTCGTCACACTGCTCGGAATCACGTTCCTGTTCATTATGGTGCGAATGATCACGGGTCTGTACGCCAACGCCCCGGAGATCAATCTGGTCTGGTCGGACTATATCCTCGCCTCGCCGGTCTACCACATATCGCTGTGGGGCGGCATCCTGCTGCCGTTCCTGCTGCTGCTCTCCCCGACACTACGGGTGCAGCCGGCGGTACAGGTCGCGTGCGCCGTCCTGGTCTTCGGCGGACTGTTCGCGGAGCGCTACTTCTTCGTGGTCGGCGGCCAGGTGATCCCGCTGTTCAAGGGCACCTGGGCCTGGGACATCTCCCAGTACGCCCCGTCGGCAACGGAGTGGAGCCTGACGTTCATGGGCGCGGCGATGATCTTCGTGCTCTACGTCCTGGGCGAGAAGATGTTCAACCTCTCCGACAGCCCGGCCGACACCCCGTCAGGTGCGTCGCAACCGGCGGGCGCCAAGGCTACTGCGTAGCCACGGCGCACTTGTAACGTAGTATGGTCGAAGGGCCGGGTACACCCGGCCCTTCTTTTGTCCGGCTCGCGCACGGACCGGAACATCCGTACCAGCAGAGCGGAGCAGAACCGATGAATCGTAACGAACAGCCGTCCGTACCCGACCCGGCGGAGTTGGACCTCCGCGCCGAACTTCACCTCTGCCTAGGCCGCGCCTTCCTGCCGCCGTCGGAGCCGGAACTGGAACAAGCGCTGGTGGAGGCGCTGCCCCACGACCTGCGTGCGCTCAATGAAGCCCTCGGCTACACCGCCGAAAGCAATCCCGAACGGTTCGCCGCCTCGGCCCGTAAGGCATCCACTCAACCCGAGGGCTTGATGCGCCTCTACAGCCGTCTCTTTCTAGCGCCGCCGTTCCCCGCGGCTATCAATGCCGGCATCCATCTAGACGGTTCCTTGATGGGCGCCAGCGTGGTCGGCATGGAGGATTTCTACTTCCGTCACGGTCTGGAGAAGGATCGGGAGTTCAAGGATCTTCCCGACCATCTGGCGCTGCAACTCCAGTTCGTCGCGTACCTGCTGGAACTGGCCGCCGAGGCACTGCGAGCCGGTGAGGACGAGAAGGCCGCGGAACTCTTGACCGAAACCGCTGCCTTTGAGCAACAGTATATGAAGCGGTGGCTGCCCCTGCTGATCACCGACATGGAGAAGGCCGAGGCCGAATACGAGGTGCCGGCGGCCTATCGGTACCTGGCAGTGATGGCCCTCGATGCGGTGGCGTGCGACCTCGAGGCGTGGGGTCGCTGGCCCGGACGCTCCAGTATCACCGAAAGCGCCGAAGCCGATCAGGAGCCGGCAGGACGTCCGGCGGCGGCATCCGGCGAACGCGCCGCCTGCCGTTGTTGTGGCAATGAGTACCTGCCGGCGGCCGAATTGGCGCAAATGGTCCAAGCCCTTGAGGCGCGCGGGTTGAGCACTGAACACTTGACCGTCTGCCCTGATTGCAGCGCCGCCGAGATGGGGCTGTCGCCTACCGGGCTCAAGCTTCCGGATGCGGTACGCCGACAGACTGAAAGGTAACCACGGCTGGCCCCTCATGCGCCGTCGCGCCCTTACTCCACGACACCTGTTGGCCGCCGCGGTGGTAGCCGCGTTCTGTTGGCAACCCGCCGTAGCGGGCTTATCCATTGAGGAGTACCTTCCGCCCCAGGAGGAAGGTCTGGACGAAGAGACCCGGCTCCAACGCATGCGGGAGATCGAACAAGAGCGTGAGGAGGCGCGGCGCCGGGCTGAGGAGCGGGAGCGGCAACTGGAGGAGGACCGGCGGCGGCGGCAGGCCGAATTGGAAGCATTGCCGCCGGGACATCGTGCCTTGTTGGAGCACTGCGTCGCATGTCACGAGGAACGCGCTCTGCGCCGCACCGGCCGCTCCCGTATCGGCTGGCGCGGCGTCGTTTGGCGCATGGAGATGTTCCAGGGGGTCGATCTATCCCGAGATGAGCGCCGCTTGATCGTGCGATACTTGGCGGAGGAACACCCTCCCACCGCAGGCCGTATAGCCCGGGAGACCGCAATGGCGGTTGCCGCGCCGGCGGCCGTCTTTGGTGGTGTTGCCTTCTGGTTGCTCTACCGGCGCAGGAGTCGCAAATGAAGATCCGCAAGAACACGGTCGTCTCTGCCGATTACACGCTCACCACGGAGGGCGGTATCCGCCTCACCGGCAGCGACAGCGAGGGACCGATGGTCTACCTCCACGGCCACCAGCAGGTATTGGACGCCTTGGAAGACGCACTGGAGGGCGCGGAGCCGAACGAGACACGGTACGTCACCGTTTCGCCCGAAGATGGCTATGGAGAACACGACCCTCGTCTGGTCTTCACCGCCCCAAGGGAGAATCTCCCCGATGAACCACTGCGGGAAGGCATGCTGCTGCGGACCACCGAACACGACGGACGCAGCTTCCCGTTACAGGTCGTCGAAGTCAGCGACGACGGGGCCGCCGTGCTCGACGGCAACCACCCGCTGGCGGGGAAGACGCTCCATTTCGAGATCCAGGTCACCGACGTACGGCCGGCCTCGTTGGAAGAGGTCCAGCGGCGCCGTGTCACGGAGAACTAACTGCTGCTCAAGACTTCCGCCAACCAGGCGTCGATGGCCGCGATCTCTTCCATGCAGACCGCGTGTTCCATTGGATATTCGCGCCACGCCACTTGGTGACCGAGCCCTTGCAGACAGTCGCGGGCGGCTCGACCCAATTGCAGCGGCACCACCGGATCGTAACTCCCGTGGGCCATAAAGATCGGGAGCGTATGGCGGGCGGCGCCCTCGGCGTCGGCACCGCCCGCCAGTGGCGGCAACCAGCAGGAGAGGCCTATCACCCCTGCCAAGCGCCGGGGATACCGCTGCACCACATGGAGCGCCGTCGCACCGCCTTGGGAGAAACCGGCAACGATCACGCGTTCGGGCGGGACGCCGCGGGAGTTTTCGTTGTCGATCAGCCGCCGGACCAGTCCTTCGGACTCACGCAGACCCGCCTCGTCGGACGGGGCCGCGCCGCTGAGATCCTTGATGTCGAACCAGCCGCGCATGGGCATGCCGCCATTCAGCGTGATCGGGCGTACCGGCGCGTGCGGGAAGATGAAACGGACGCCCCGCGCACCGGACCGACGCAGTTCACCGACCACTGGCTCAAAGTCGTGGCCATCGGCGCCAAGGCCGTGGAGCCAGATCACACTGGCCGTTACTTGGCCGCCGGTCACAATTTCAACTGGCGCTTCGTCCATACCGTCCTCTATACCCGAGAATTTAAGCGGTTATAATCTACCGCCTTGAACGAGGCAATGCTGCCATGCATCGAATCGCCGCTCTAGCCATTATGCTAACCCTGCTTGCCGCGGGATGCGGGCAGACCGGAGATCTTTATCTCCCGCCACCCCCCGAAGAAGAGGAAAACGACTCGTAATCATGGCTGAATCCGGTTTCCATCGCGAAGGTGAAGATCTCTACGCCGAGGGGGTGCCGCTGCAGGAGATTGCGGACCGTTTCGGAACCCCTTGCTACGTCTACTCGCGGGGGGCTATCCAGGCACGCTGGGAAAGGTACCGTCAAGCGCTCGGCTCTCAGGGCACGTTGTGCTATGCAGTCAAGGCGAACAGCAATCTTGCCGTTCTCGGTATTCTCGCTCAAGTAGGCGCCAGCTTTGACATCGTCTCCGCCGGTGAGTTAGCGCGTGTTCTGCGGGCCGGCGGTGACGCTGGCCGGGTGACGTTCTCTGGGGTCGGCAAAGGTACTCAGGAGATCCGGCGCGCGCTGCTGGCCGGGATTCGCTGCTTTAACGTCGAATCGGGCCAGGAGTTGGAGCGGATCGACCGCATCGCCGGAGAGGTCGGCGTCAAGGCGACTGTCGCAATACGGATCAACCCCGATGTGGAGGCCGGGACCCACCCTCATATCACGACCGGCGTTGAGGCGAGCAAGTTCGGGGTACCCCTCGAGGAGGCGGAATCGCTCATTACCGGCGCCGAAAAGTACCGCAACGTGCGGGTACAGGGGTTGGCGTTCCATATAGGCTCGCAGCTCACCTCTGTGGCGCCCGTCGCCGAGGCGGCCTCGCGCGTCGCCGCCCTTTACGGCCGCCTGCGGGCCGCGGGTGTGCCGCTGGACCACGTGGACGCGGGTGGCGGCCTCGGTATCCGTTACGCCGACGAAACCCCGCCGACTCCTAAAGAGCACGTAGAGGCGGTCGCTACCGCCTTCGCTGGCATGGAGCCCCGCCTCTTTCTGGAGCCTGGGCGCGCTATCGTCGGGGAGGCCGGCGTCCTGCTGACCCGGATCGAGTACTTGAAGAGCCACGGCACGCGGCGCTTCGCAGTGGTGGACGCGGGGATGAACGATCACCTCCGGCCAGCCCTCTACGACGCATGGCATGAGATCGAGGCCGTCGGCACCACGCGGCGTTCCGCGGACGCCGTAGACATTGTTGGGCCGGTTTGTGAATCCGCCGATTCGTTGGGCAAGGACCGTTACCTTGAGGTAACACCCGGGAGCGTGTTGGCAATCTACGCCGCCGGGGCCTACGGTTTTGTCATGGCCTCGCATTACAACAGCCGGCCGCGGCCCGCCGAGATCATCGTCGACGGCCAGCACGCCCACCTCGTCCGGCGGCGTGAGACGGTCGACGACTTGCTGCGCGGCGAGTCGCTACTGCCGCGGGGGTAGGCGCCGTGCGCTTCACCAAGATGGAAGGGCTGGGCAATGACTTCGTGGTCATTGACGCCGTCCGCCAGGAAATCGCTTTGACGCCGGAGCGGATACGCTGTCTGGCCGACCGCCGCCGGGGCGTCGGCTGCGACCAAGTATTGATGGTCGCCCCTGCATCCCATTTGGGGGCCGACTTCCGTTATCGGATCTTCAATGCGGACGGTACCGAGGTGGAACACTGCGGCAACGGGATTCGCTGCCTCGCCCGCTTCATCCGTGAGGAGGGGCTCTCATCAGCCGGCCGTCTGCGTATCGAGACAGAGGGGCGGGTCACCGAGGTCGAGACGCAACCCGACGGGCATGTCGCCGTCGACATGGGGCGTCCCGAGTTAGAGCCGCCCCGGATTCCCTTCAACGCACCGGCTCGTGAAAACCGCTACCGCCTCCATACCTCCAGCGGGGAGGTGCGAATCGCCGCCGTCTCCATGGGCAACCCCCACGCCGTGCTCTTTGTTGACGACGTGCAGAGCGCTCCGGTGGCGGCCCTAGGACCCGAGATCGAACGCCACACGCGGTTTCCAGCCGGAACGAACGTTGGCTTCATGCAAGTGCTCGATCGGGGGCGGATCCGGCTGCGGGTTTTCGAGCGGGGGGTGGGCGAGACCCCGGCGTGCGGCACCGGGGCTTGCGCCGCAGTGGTGGCTGGCCGCCTGGCGGACCGCCTCGACCCGAAGGTCAAGGTGGAACTGCCCGGCGGCGAACTCGTGATAAACTGGCGCGGCGAAGGGAGGCCCGTATGGATGGTGGGGCCGGGCCGTACCGTATTCCGGGGGGAGATCGACCTGACGTGACCGATCACGCCGCGCAACAGACCGAACTCTATAACGTGGACGAAGAGGCGGTATCCGCCTACCTGTCCGACCATCCCGATCTACTCCTGCGGCGGCCCGAGTTGCTCTCGGCGATCGAGTTGCAGCATGAATGTGGCGATGCCCGCTCGCTAATCGAACACCAGGTCGGCGTTCTTCGTGAACAGAACACGGTTCTGCAGCGGCGGCTGAATGAACTGCTGGCGGTGGCCCGCCACAACGACGGCACCGCCGAGCGCCTGCACCGGCTGACCCTCGAGCTCCTGAACGCGGACGATCTTCACGAAGCCGTGGAGACTCTTAAGGCCGGGCTGCACGAAGGCTTTCAGGCCGACGCGGTGGGTGTAATCCTGGTGGGAGCCGTCGGCGGCGATCCCCTGCCCGAGGTGGTGACTTACGACGACGCCCGGCTCCGCGCGCTGGCCGGCGTCCTGGATGAAGGGGTGCCGTTTTGCGGGGTCATTACCGACGCCCAACGCCGCATTGTCTTCGACCAGGCGGCCGACCGAGTCGCCTCGGCGACCTTGATCCCCCTTGTCGACCGGCGGCACTACGGTGTTCTGGGCATTGGCAGTGACAATCCCGATCGCTTTCACACCGGCCAAGGCACTGTCTTTCTGCGGCGGCTCGGCGCCATTGCCGCCCGCGTGGTCAGCCGCCACCTCGGCGACGGCTGACCCGCCGTGCCCGACGAGGCCTGGATCCAACGGTTCGACCGCCACCTGGCCTCGGAGCGGCGCCTAGCCGAGTTGACCCGCCGCGGCTACCTCCTCGACTTACACGCCCTCACGGAGTTCATGCGTCGGGAGGGGGTCGCCGACTGGTCGCGGCTCACTACCCACCACATTCGGCGCTTTGTCGGCGCAGGCAGGCGGGCTGGCCTCGCCTCCCGGACGTTGAGCCGGCGGCTGTCGGCGATACGGACATTTTACGGGTATTTGATCCGGGAAGGCGCCGCCGCCGCCAACCCGGCTGCCGACGTCCGCCCCCCCAAGGGGGAGCGACGCCTGCCTAAGACGCTCGATCCGGACGAGATGGCCGCCCTGCTTGACGGCAACGACCACGGCGACCCGATACTGGTCCGCGACAACGCGCTGTTCGAGCTGATCTACTCCAGCGGCTTGCGGCTTGCGGAATCAGTGGCGCTGAACCTCTCAGACGTAGACCGCCACGAAGGCGTCGTCCGCGTTCTCGGCAAGGGCGCCAAGGAACGGGTGGTGCCTGTCGGCGGTAAGGCGCTGGGGCGGTTGGCGGAGTGGCTCAGTCTGCGGGGCCGCATCGCTTCCAGCGAGGAGCAGGCGCTGTTCGTCGGCCGTGGCGGGAAACGGCTGTCACCTCGCGCCGTCCAGCAGCGGCTACGCCAGCTCGCCGAACGGAGAGGGGTAGGCAGGCGGGTCAACCCCCACGCGCTGCGCCACTCTTTCGCCACCCACCTGCTGGAGTCGAGCGGTGAGCTGCGGGCGGTACAGGAGCTTTTGGGCCACGCCGACGTCAGCACCACCCAGGTCTATACTCACCTCGACTTTCAACACTTGGCGCACGTCTACGATAAGGCCCACCCGCGGGCGCGCAGAAAAGGCGGCGATCGGGGAGGGACGAGCGAGTAGCCCCCCGCCTCAGGTACAATGCTCCGTTTGAACAGATTGAGAGGCTGACACCTTTGGAACCGCTGCACGGTACCACGATCCTCGCCGCCCAACGGAACGGCCAAACGGCCCTGGGTGGTGACGGTCAGGTAACTCTCGGGCATACCGTACTCAAGGGAAACGCCCGCAAGGTGCGGAGGCTCTATCACGACCGCGTGCTGGCCGGCTTCGCCGGCGCCACCGCCGACGCCTTCACGCTCTTCGAGCGTTTCGAAGGACAGCTCGAGAAACACCGCGGTCACTTGGCACGCTCGGCCGTGGAGTTGGCCAAGGAGTGGCGTTCCGATCGCGTGCTGCGCCGCCTGGAGGCGCTGCTGGTCGTCGCCGACTGCAGCACTCTGTTGACCCTCTCCGGCAACGGCGACGTCATCGAGCCCGAGCACGACTTCATGGCCGTCGGATCCGGCGGTCCCTATGCACAGGCGGCCGCCCGGGCGCTGATGGCCAACACCGAACTCTCCGCGGTGGAGGTGGTGAACCGAGCGTTGACTATCGCCGGCGAGATCTGCGTCTACACCAACGGGAACATCACCGTGGAAACACTCTTCGACGAAAAAGAGGAGGCAAGCTAGGGATGTCCCAGATGACTCCCCGGGAAATCGTCCTGGAGCTCGACAAGCACATCGTCGGACAGGCGGAGGCCAAGCGGGCTGTGGCCGTCGCGCTGCGCAACCGGTGGCGGCGGATGCAGGTCGACGAGCCGCTGCGCAGCGAGATCACCCCCAAAAACATCCTCATGATCGGACCCACCGGCGTCGGCAAAACCGAAATCGCACGGCGGCTGGCCAGGCTCGCCCGCGCTCCGTTTATCAAAGTGGAAGCGACCAAGTTCACCGAGGTCGGCTACGTCGGCCGCGACGTCGAATCGATTGTGCGGGATCTGACGGATCTGTCCATCAAACTCGTGCGTGAAGAGGCGATGGCGTCTGTGGAAACTCAGGCCGAGGCAGCCGCCGAAGAGCGGCTGCTCGATACCCTCTTGCCCGGCAGAGGCGGCGACACCGATCCGGAAGCGTCTGGCAGCGGCACCCGTGAGAAGTTTCGAGAGAAGCTGCGCCGCGGGGCGCTGGATCAACGGGAGATCGAGATCGAGGTCCGCGCCTCCGGTCCTGGGGTCGACATTATGGCCCCGGCCGGCATGGAGGATATGACCAACCAACTACGCGGCCTCTTTCAAAATCTCGGGGGCGAGCGGACCAAACGGCGTAAGCTCCCCATCAGCGAGGCGCGGCGTGTGCTTCGCGACGAGGAGGCCGCCAAGCTCGTCAACGAGGAGGAGATCAAAAGCGACGCCATCTTCCGCGTGGAGCATCACGGCATTGTCTTTATCGATGAACTCGACAAGGTCACCCGGCGCGCCGAGCAGGGCAGCGGCGGCGATATCTCCCGGGAAGGCGTCCAGCGTGACCTGCTGCCGCTGGTGGAGGGATGCACCGTCTCCACCCGCCACGGGATGGTGCGTACCGACCACATTCTTTTTATCGCTTCCGGCGCATTCCACCTGTCCAAGCCGTCCGATTTGATCCCGGAGCTGCAGGGACGATTGCCGATTCGCGTGGAGCTGGACGCATTGGGCGCCGAGGAGTTCGTACGCATCCTTACCGAGCCCGACAGCTCTCTGGTCACCCAGTACCAAGCCTTGATGCTGACGGAAGGGGTGGAGTTGAAGCTGCACGACGACGCGGTCCGGCGCATCGCAGAGGTGGCGTGGCAGGTGAACGAGCGCACGGAGAATATCGGCGCCCGCCGTCTGCATACGGTAATGGAGCGCCTATTGGAGAGCCTCTCCTTCGAGGCCGCCGATCGTGGCGGGCAAGTACTGGACGTCGATGCCGAGTACGTCGACACGCAACTGGCCGGACTCGCCGACGACGAGGATCTAAGCCGGTACATCCTGTAAGCGGCGGAAACCCCAACAACTATGCCAAAACCTACCGAGATCAAACTGCATAAAGCGTCCCGTGTACTCGAGGTCACCTTCGACGACGGGGCGAATTTCAATCTTCCCTGCGAGTTTTTGCGGGTTCACTCCCCCTCCGCCGAGGTCACCGGCCACGGACCGGGGCAGGAAGTGCTGCAAACCGGCAAGGAAGATGTGAATATCAATGAACTGGAACCGGTGGGGAATTACGCCGTCCGTTTGGTATTCGATGACGGGCACGACACCGGCCTCTTCTCCTGGGAGTACCTCTACGATCTGGGGAGCAACCGGGAGACCTATTGGGATCGCTACCTGGAGCGGCTGAAGGAGGCCGGGTACCAGCGACGACCCCCCGACGAGGAGCGCTGAGCAGTGAGCCGCAAGGAGACCACACACTTCGGCTACCGGCAGGTTCCTCTCCACGAGAAGGCGCGGAGGGTCGCCTCGGTCTTCGATTCAGTGGCGGGCCGGTACGACCTGATGAACGACCTGATGTCCGCCGGTCTGCACCGGGCGTGGAAGCGGCTCGCGATCAATCAGGCGCTGCTCCGGCGTGGCCACGAGGTGCTCGACCTGGCGGGGGGAACCGGAGACCTCGCCTCGCTCGCATTGCGGCGGGTCGGCGACAAAGGGCGCGTAGTGCTCTCCGATATCAACGGCTCCATGCTGTCGAGGGGGCGCGACCGATTGCTGGACGAAGGCTGGTCCGGGAACATCGACTTCGTACGTTGCAATGCTGAGGCGCTGCCCTTCCCCGACCGCAGTTTCGACCGCGTCACGATCGGTTTCGGGCTGCGCAATGTGACCCATAAGAGTGCCGCACTGGCCGAGATGCGTCGCATCCTGCGGCCGGGTGGCCGGGCCATGATCCTCGAGTTCTCCCATCTCTATGTCCCCGCGCTCAAGCCCCTGTACGATCTGTACTCATTCCGCGTACTGCCTTGGATGGGCAGTGTGGTCGCCGGCGACAGCGAGAGCTACCGCTACCTGGCCGAGTCCATTCGCATGCACCCCGATGCGCCCACATTGGCACGAATGATGTCCGATGTCGGGTTCGAGGACTGCGATTACACACCACTGACCGCGGGAGTGGCCGCCATCCATGTGGGACAGGTTTACTGACACCTTCCTGCTGCCCGCGGAACATGCGGTTAACACGGCGCTACGCGTTCAGCCGCGTGCGTTGGTGCTGCTCGAGCCGTTGGCCGGAAAGGCAATCCTGATTGAGCTGGACGGTCTTCCTCCGGTCATTGCGGTCTTTCGAACCACCGGCATCGCCCTCCGCTTTCCATCGGAGACGACCAGCGGCGAGGTCGACGCCGGGGTGAGCGGAACCTGGTCCGATCTCAGCGCGCTCCTGAGCCGCGACAAAGGGGCGGCGCGGCAATTCCGTGTGCGCGGAGATGTCCACGCCGTCAACCACCTTTGGCGCTTGTTGGAATCGCTGTGGCCCGATTTGAGCGGACCGCTGGCCGCCACAGTAGAGGCCGGCCGATGTGTTGGCGAGGGGTGGCGCGTGTTGCCTCCACCCGAACAGGTGGCCGCGTTCGTTGACGGCGTGGATCGGCTGCGCGCGGACGCCGACCGTCTAGAGGCCCGTATCCGGCGACTGGAGCGCGGCGCCGCATGATTCGCATCGGTCACCTCTTCCGGCTGACCCGGATCCAGTGGGTCATGCTCCGCCACGGCATGGACGACATAGTCCTCGCCTTGCCCCTCTTCCGTCCGCTGCGCTTTCTTGTGGTCTTCATGCCGTGGCGGTGGGCGCGCCGCTATCCGCCGCGCGGCGTGCGCATCCGCCGGGCCTTGGAGGATCTCGGACCGATCTTCGTCAAGTTCGGGCAGATCCTGTCAACGCGGCGCGACCTGCTGCCCGGCGATATCGTCGACGAACTCTCCCGCCTCCAAGACCGGGTGCCGCCGTTTTCGGGTGAGGAAGCGCGCTCCATCGTCGCGCGCAGCTACGGGGCCTCGCTGGAGACTGTCTTTCAACACTTCGAGACCGAGCCGATGGCCTCGGCGTCGATCGCCCAGGTCCACGCGGCCACTCTCTTGGACGGCACCAGTGTGGTGGTCAAGGTGGTAAGGCCGGGCATCGGTAGCGTGATCCAGCGTGACCTCGGTCTATTATACGCCGCCGCCCACCTGGCCGAACGGTACATTCCCGAGGCGCACCGCCTCCACCCAGTGCATATCATCCGGGAGTTCGATAAGACGATTCACGATGAACTCGACCTGTTGCGGGAGGCGGCCAACGGCTCCCTGCTGCGGCGCAACTTCATCGAATCCGACCTGCTCTACGTCCCGGCTGTCTACTGGCGGCATACCGGCCGGGATGTAATGGTGCAGGAGCGCATCCACGGCATCCAGGTCAACGACGTCGAGACCCTGCGCCGGCACGGCATCAACCTAAAAGTCCTTGCCGAACGTGGGGTGGAGATCTTCTTCACCCAGGTCTTCCGGGACAGCTTCTTCCACGCCGATATGCACCCCGGCAACGTCTTCGTCGACCCGGACCGGCCCGGAGACCTTCCCCGCTACATCGGTGTTGATTTTGGGATCATGGGCACGCTGGCGCCGGTGGACCACCACTACCTCGCCGCCAACTTCCTCGCCTTTTTCAATCGGGATTACCGGCGCGTCGCCGAGCTCCATGTTGAGTCGGGCTGGGTTCCCGCCGGCACGCGGGTCGATGAGTTCGAATCAGCGATCCGAACCGTGTGCGAACCGATCTTCGAGCGCCCCCTTCACGAGATCTCGTTCGGGGCGCTGCTCTTGCGCCTCTTTCAGACCGGGCGGCGTTTCAATATGGAGGTCCAGCCACAACTTGTCTTGCTGCAAAAGACGCTGCTCAACGTGGAGGGGCTCGGGCGGCAGCTCTACCCCGATCTCGACCTCTGGGCCACCGCCAAGCCGTTTCTGGAACGGTGGATGCGCGAACAAGTCGGAGTCCGCGGCGTCCTGAAGAAGATCCGGAGACAGCTTCCCGAATGGAGCGAGCGCCTTCCCGATCTGCCCAACCGCCTCGACCACGGCCTGGAGGATTTGGCCGCCGCCCGGATCGAGCTGCAGCGCCAAGCGGAAGAGATGGCGCGCCTGCGCACAGAGATGCGCCGGGCCAATCGCCGCACCGTCGCGGGCATCGTAGCAGCCGCGCTGCTGATAACCGGCTCCCTCATCCTGGGGGCCGAGCCGCCGGCCAGGGCTGGAGATATCCCCTGGTACGGCTGGGCCCTGGGCGCCGCTACCGCGGCGGCGCTGCTGACCGCCGTCACGCCTTCGCGGCGCGGATAACGCGCCGCTCAGCTGTATCTTCGATGAGGCGCCGGCCGCTGCAGCGCGGCCTCCACGTCGGCGGCAACCTCCACGCCCTCCAGATACTCAATGAGCGTCAGCGCGAAATCCATCGCCGTCCCCGGCCCCCGGGAGGTGACGATGTTTCCGTCCACCACCACCGGCTGATCCTCCGGCTCGATCCCCTTCGCTTCCAGATGCCCGGGATAGGCCGTGGCTCGGCGCCCCTGAAGGACCCCTGCCGCGGCCAGCACCCGCGGAGCCGCGCAAACCGCCGCCAACAGGTGCCCGTCTCGATCGTAATCGCGCGCCAGATCCAATATTCGCGGATCACTCTCCAGCTTCTCCGCACCGGCGGCACCGCCTGGGAAGACGATCCCGTCGAACGGCTCGCCGGCGACCGTAGCGAACAGTTGATCCGGCACAAAAACCACCCCGCGGCTCGCCCGCACCGGGCCTTCGGCCAAACCGGCGGTGACCACATCGACCTCGGCGCGGCGCAGCAAATCGACGACGGTAACCGCCTCCAACTCCTCGATGCCGTCCACCAACGGAACCATCACTCGCTTACCCATTGCGACACCTCCTTCAAGATCGGCGGCTGCGCGACGCGGCTGGCCGGGACGAGCCGGACGCCTTGCCGCTTCAACCGCGGAAGCTCCCGCTCCAACACCTCCAGCGTCTCCGGATACGGGTGGCCGATGGCCACTGCCGCTCCCCAGCGGCGCGCCTGGACCACCAACGACTCCAGCTGACGCCGGATCTC
Organism: Halorhodospira sp.; assembly: GCA_007121755.1. Classification (GTDB taxonomy): domain Bacteria; phylum Pseudomonadota; class Gammaproteobacteria; order Nitrococcales; family Halorhodospiraceae; genus SKYL01. Next base: position 22,318 of record SKJZ01000202.1, read on the forward strand.
CTCAGGTTCCCGGCTACTATCGAGAAAGACGTGACGCCGCGCGTGCCCCAAGCCGTGCTCAGCTGCAATATTCAACGCCACGGACCGTGCCGAGGTCCGGCTGTCGATAAAGTAGAACCCTCCGGCGGTACGCAACTCGTCCATCACCCACGCCATATGCCCCGGATGCCGGGTGAGTAGGCTCCCCATATGGTTGTTGACACCACGGGCGTGGGGGATGTTTCGCAACGCCCGGCGCAACTCGCGGCGCACCTGGCTCTCGTCCATATCCAGGGTTAAAGCACCCGGCCCCGGATCGAGGCCGTTCTTGGCCTGCATCGGCATGTGCAGCATCACCTCCCGGCCGGAAGCGGCGGCCTCCTCGGCCAACCGCCTACCGTAAGGCGTGTGTGGCAACACCGCCACCGTGACGGCGCCGGGGAGGGCAAGGGTGCGGCGTCCGGCCTTCAGGTCATCCCCCAGGTCGTCGATGATCACGACGGCTTCGGCCACCGCCGGAACCATCGGCGGCGGGGTTAACCACGGGTAGGCGGACGCCGGCCGCTGATCGTTGCCGGCCCAACCGATTCCAAAGGGCGCCGCGGCAAAGGCTGCCAACAAAGCCCACCATAATGCGCTGGGCCGGCGGCCAACGTTTGCGGCGGCGCTAGTCGCGGCGGAAGACATGGACCCCTTTGAGCAGATTCAGCGCCGCGAACAGGGCGTAATCCTCGCGGGCCAACGCTGCGGCGGAGGGTATTTCGTCGCCGTGTTCCGCATCGTCCTCGCGCTCCAAATGGCGCTCCAGATCGGCTTCCATCACCCGCGACTCATCCTCCACCTTGGTCAATTGAAGCACCTCCAGCTCGATATCCGGCGCAATCCCCTCCGCCTGGATCGGCCGGCCTAAAGGCGTATAGTAGCGGGCCGTGGTCAGCTTCATGGCCGAACCGTCCTGAAGCTGCATGACGTTCTGGACCGACCCCTTGCCGAAGGTGGCTTGCCCCATCAACACAGCGCGGCCGTGGTCCTGCAACGCGCCAGCCACGATCTCGGAACCGGAAGCGGAGCCACGGTTGACCAGAACCACCATGGGCGTGCCGTACGCGAGATCGATCGGTGCCGCCTCGAAATCGAGACGTGCGCCATCCACACGGCCCTCGGTGTAGACGATCTTGCCTCCGGCAAGGAACACATCGGCCACGCCCACTGCGGTATTGAGCACGCCGCCGGGGTTGTTCCGGAGATCCAAAATAAGGCCGTTTAGCGCACCGTCGGCCTCCTGTTGCAATTCTTCCAGGGCCGCGCGCAAATCACCGGCCGTTCGCTCCTGGAACTGGCTGATGCGGATATAGGCGTATCCCGGCTCCAGCGTACGGTAGCGGACGCTCTGCACCTGGATCACTGCCCGCTCAAGGGTGATGCTCAACGGCCGATCCGCCCCTTCGCGGACGATGGTCAGTTCGATGCTGGATCCCGGTTCGCCGCGCAGCTTCTTGACCGCGTCGCTCAAGTTCATGCCCTTCACCGGACTGCCATCGAGGCGGGTGATCAGATCGCCGGGAAGGATTCCGGCACGGCTCGCGGGCGTGTCGTCGATGGGAGCGATCACCTTGATGAAGCCGTCCTCCATGCCGACTTCCAAACCCAATCCGCCGAATTCACCACGCGTCCCTGCCTGCAGTTCAGCATAGGCTTCGGGGTCGAGGTAGTCGGAGTGGGGGTCGAGCTCCGAAAGCATCCCGCGCACCGCGGCCCGGAAAAGCTCTGCGTCGTCGATTTCCTCGACATAATCCCGTTTGATTCGCCCGTAAACCTCGGTGAGCAGCCGCAACTCCTGCAGCGGCAACTCGTCTGCCTCGGCCGGGGTCCCCGGCGCGGCCACGACAGCGGCCGGTGGAAAACAGAAAACGGCGATCAGAACGGCCGCGGATAGTATGGTATTCAGTTTCATGATCTCTCCAGACCAACGGGGCTTGAGCGCGATCACCGCAGCCAAGCCATAGGATTCCGGGGCAGCTCCCCTTCGCGGATTTCGAAGTAGAGCCCTGGCTCGGTCCGGGTGCCGCTACTGCCGACGGTCGCGACCACCTCGCCGCCATCGACCCAGTCCCCCAAATCGACATAGAGCGCGTCGTTATGTCCGTAAAGTGTTAGATACCCATCTCCATGGTCAATGATGACCAGCAGCCCCAAACCGCGCAACCAGTCGCTGAACACGACCCGTCCGGCAGCTACGCTGCGCACCCGCGCACCCGCTTCGGCGGCCACCACGATTCCCGTTCGCTGCAGGTCACCCTTCTTCTTGCTGCCGAAACGGGCCTCCACCGTGCCCTCGACAGGCCACGGCAGCCGGCCGCGCGCAGCCGCAAGGGTCTCGACGGCCGCGAACTCGTCCGGAATGTCCTCCAGGCGCGTTCGCAACCGGTCGAGCAACGCCTCCTGGGCGGCGACATCCTCGTGCAGCTGTTCCTCGGCCGCCAGGCGCTCTTCGATACGCTCGGCCAACCGCTCCTGTTCTAGGCGCCGCTCACGGCGCCTGCGCTCGAGTTCACCACGCTCCCGAGCAACCAACTCCTCCAACTCTTCTAGACGTTCCTGCTCGCGGCGCAACTCCGCACGCAGGTCGGCGAGCACCCGGAGTTCCCCTAACGCGATCCCGATGCGCTCGGTACGGGCTTCACGGAAGTAGTCGTGGTAGACCAGCAGGCGCTGGGTAACGGCTGGGTCGCGGCCGGCTAAGATGAGCCGCAGCCGCCCCTCGCCACCGGCCATATACGCCTCTTGCAACTGGACCGCCAACGCTTCTTTGTGGTCCTGTAGCCGTGCCGATTCGGCATCGTATTCGCTCTGTAAACGCGTCACCCGCTCACGCACCGCGGCCCTGTCGCGGCGCACCCGTTCCAACCGTTGAGCGGTCTCTCCTACCCGGCGGTCCAACTCAGCCAAACTCTCCCCTAGCCGGTCGCGGGTGCGGCGGTCCTCGCGCACCTCCGCTTGAATCGCCTGGAGCTGCTCCCGCAGCTCCCGTAGCTCCGCGCGCTGTTGCTCGTACTCCGCAAAGGCTGGCGGCCACCCCGACAAACCGGCTAGCATGCACAGTGACAACGTCGCCGGCCGCCATACCCTTCGCCACATTGTGCTGTCGTATCGATCCACGAGACGGAACCACGCCATATAACGGCCTCGCCGGCGGCAGAGGGCGACTGCAAAAGCCCTATCTTACTACTCCGGGACCCCATCGTCGGGAGTGCGGTCGCCCCGCCTGCAGCCGGGGTGCGCCGCTGGTATCATGCCGCCTTCTTCACCAGGTGTGGAATCTTCGACACAGGGGCGCTCCATGCAGGAACTTTGGGAATTCGCCGTCAATAATTGGGGGCTAGTACTCGCCTTCATTTTAGTTACCGGCTGGTGGATCGGCATGGAGTGGTTCCATGCCGCCAGTGGCGTGAAGGTGGTGGACTGTGAATCCGCCACCCGCCTTTATAATTCGGAGTCTGCCCGATTCATCGACACGCGTCCGGGGGCGGAGCACCGCAAGGGGCACTTGCCCGAGGCGTTCAGCATGCCGGAGGCGGAGTTCGATCAACTGATCACCAAACTACAGCGCGAATGCGACAGCGGCCAGCCGCTGATTGTTTATGATCCCGACGGCGCGTTGGCGGGCAGGGTGGCCCGCAAGCTTCGCAAGCAGGGTTTCGAGAAGGTTTATAGGCTTAAGGGTGGATTGAAGGCGTGGGTCGGCGCCGGCTATCCGGTGGAAGGTCGAAAAGGCAAAGCTTAGGTGCGAAATGGCTGACGAACAGAACAATACGCAGGGCAACAACGGGAACGCCGCGGCGCCCGGAACGGCGCAGCAGAGCCTTCAGATCGTGAAGGTCTACTTGAAGGATGTCTCCTTCGAGGCGCCGGAGACTCCGGGGGCATTCCGCGGTGAGTGGCGGCCTGAAGTCAATGTCGAGCTGGGCAGTGCGGCAAGACGGATCGACGACTCGTCGTACGAAGTCGCATTGACCTCAACGGTGACCGCCAAGAACGGCGAAGTCACCGCATACGTTTGCGAGGTCAAACAGGCCGGGATTTTCCGCATCACTGGCTTCAACGAAGGAGATATCAATACAGTGCTGGGGGCGTATTGCCCCGCGCAGCTCTTCCCCTTTCTTAGGGAGGAGATCAGCGATCTCGTCGTCAAGGGCGGATTCCCGCAGCTACTGTTGGCGCCAGTGAATTTCGAGGCGCTGTACCTGCAACAGCAACGGAAGCAGCAGGAAGGAGGCGCGGGAGCCGGGCAGCCGGCGGATGCCGGAGAGCAGTGAGCGGACCGGTGGGGCACACCGTGTCTTCCATCGCCGTGCTTGGTGCCGGCGCTTGGGGTACCGCGCTGGCCATGGTGCTCGGCTCGCGGGGGCACGATATCCGGCTGTGGAGCTACAAACCGGACCACGCCCGGCTGCTCGCCGAACAGCGTGCGAATCCGCCGCTACTGCCCGGCTGCGCGCTGCCGGAGAGCGTCCGCCCCACCTCCGATCTGGACGACGCCGTTGCCGACGCGGCATGGGTATTGGTCGTTGTCCCTAGCAGCGCGTTCGGCGCGGTGGTCGAGCGGCTGGCCGGCAAGCCGCCGCGGCGGCTTGCGTGGGCGACCAAGGGGTTGGATGCCGACTCCGGGGGGCTGCTGCATCAGGTGGTAGAGCGGCACCTCTCTCCGGTGCCCCGTATGGCTGTGGTATCCGGACCCAGCTTTGCTGCCGAAGTGGCCCGCGGTCTTCCCACCGCCGTTACCGTTGCGGCCAACGACGCCGGCTTTGGTCAGGAGATTGCGGAAGCGTTTCATAGTGAGCGGTTCCGCGCTTATACCAGCGACGATGTCGTCGGCGTTGAGTTGGGCGGCGCGGTAAAGAATGTCCTCGCCATTGCGACCGGCGTCAGCGATGGGCTCGGCCTCGGCGCCAACGCCCGCGCCGCCTTGGTGACGCGGGGCCTGGCGGAGATCACCCGGCTCGGACGCGTTCTCGGCGCTGATCCACTGACTTTCATGGGGCTGGCCGGGGTCGGCGACCTGCTGCTGACCTGTACCGACGACCAATCACGGAACCGCCGGTTCGGCTTGGCCCTGGGGCGGGGCCAGGGCGTCGAAGAGGCGTTGCGCTCCATCGGCAGCACGGTGGAGGGGGTCAGGACCGCCGCCGAGTTGCATGCATTGGCGACGGCCCACAGCGTGGATATGCCCATCTGCGATACGGTACACCGGCGGCTGCGGGGGGAGATCGATACGGAGCGGGCGGTACACTCGCTGTTGCTGCGGGAGCCGCGCGCGGAAGTCGACCGCGGCCGCTGCTAGCCCGTCCCCGGCGCGCCGCCGGACTGCCGGCCCTCATCCATGCCCAGGGCCTGTATCTTGCGCGTCAACGTGTTCCGCCCCCAACCCAACAGGCGGGCGGCTTCATGGCGGCGCCCTCCCGAGGCCGCCAGCGCAGCCTCGATCATCGTGCGCTCGACGATTGGCTGCGCACGTTCCATCAGCCGCTCCTCGCCCGACGCCAGCGCGGCCTGCGCCCAACGGGCCAGGGCCAAGCGCCAATCCCCCCCGGCAACCGCCTCTCCGCGGCCGCCGTCCGGTGATTCGCGCTGCAATTCAGGCGGCAGATCGGCCGTGAGAACCTCCTGACCGCTCGCCATCACGGTAAGCCAACGGCATACATTCTCCAGTTGGCGGACATTTCCCGGCCACGGCTGTGCGGCGAGGCGGCGTTCCACCTCCTGGCGAAGCGCCTTCGGTTCAACGTTCAACTCCCGGGCAGCGCAGGCAAGGAAATGCCGGGCCAGCGTCGGGATATCCTCGCGCCGTTCCCGCAGTGGCGGCAGGTGGACCCGGATGACGTTGAGGCGGTGGAAGAGGTCTTCGCGAAACCGTCCCTCCGACACTTGGCGCTCCAAGTCCTGGTGGGTCGCGGCAATGATGCGCACGTCGACCCGTGTTGGCGAGTGGGCGCCGACCCGATAGAACTCACCGTCAGCGAGGACGCGCAGCAGCCTGGTCTGCAGGTCGTGGGGCATGTCCCCGATCTCGTCGAGAAAGAGGGTTCCGCCATCCGCCTGCTCAAAACGGCCCTGGCGCGCCTGGTGCGCGCCAGTGAATGCGCCTCTCTCGTGGCCGAATAACTCCGACTCCATCAAATCACGCGGAATCGCCGCCATATTCAACGCGATAAAGGGACCGCCGGCGCGCGGGCTGTGGCGGTGGAGCGCCTGGCCGACCAACTCCTTGCCGGTACCGGATTCACCGCTGATCAGGACCGTAACGCCGGAGCGGGAGAGCCGCCCGACCGCGCGGAAGACCTCCTGCATGGCCGGTGCCTCACCGATAAGGTCGGGCACGTCCAATTCCTGCGGTGTATCCAACTCGCTCGGCCGCAGCGACTCCAGCGCGCGCCCGACCAATTGAACCGCGTCGTTGACGTCGAACGGCTTGGGGAGGTACTCGAAGGCGCCGCCTCCGTAGGCGGCAACCGCGGCGTCCATATCCGAATGCGCGGTCATGACGATAACCGGCAGCTGTGGGCGTTCGTGCTGCAAGTCTCCCAACAGCGCCAAGCCATCTCTACCGGGCATACGGATGTCCGTTAGCAATACGTCCGGCTCCGTCTCTTCCAGCGCCGAGACAACGCCGGCGACATTCTGGAAGCAAGTGACTTGATACCCCGCACGCTCGAGTGCCTTGGTCAACACCCATCTGATCGACCGATCGTCATCGACGACCCAGACCAGTGGCCGCTCTTCAGCCATTGATCACCTCCACCGGAAGCCAGACCGTAAATACCGTTCGCCCCGGCTCACTATTACACTCGATCAGGCCCCCGCAGCGGCCGACCAGATTCTGGGCGATGGGGAGCCCCAATCCGCTGCCTTCCGGGCGGGTCGTCACCATCGGATAGAAGATATCTTCCTGGCGGTCGGGCGGGATGCCCGGACCGTCGTCGATCACGTCGATACGCGCGACCAGGCGGTGCAACCGGTCGGCGATAGTGAATTGGCGCTGCGTGCGCGTGCGCAGCGCCACCGCCCCCTTGGGACCAGCCGCTTGGCGGGCGTTACGCGCCAGGTTGAGGACCGCCTGCACCAAGTGGTCGCGTTCCGCCGTCACTGGCGGGATGCTGGGATCGTAGTCGCGGCCTACCGGGGCGCCGCCCGATTCCGCCTCCACCAATGCCCGAACCCTCTCCAGGACTTCGTGAAGGTTGATCTGTTCGCGCGCCGGGGCGCCGCTGGGGCCCAGTAAAGAGTCCACCAATTGGCGCAGCCGGTCGGCCTCGGCAATGATCACACGCGTATACTCGTGGAGTTCGTCCCGCGCCAACTCCTCCTGCAGAAGCTGGGCTGCGCCCCGCAGCCCGCCCAACGGATTCTTGATTTCATGGGCTAGGCCGCGGATCAGTTCCCGAATGGCGCGACTCTGGGTAAGGAGTTGCTGCTCCCGCGTGATGCGGGCGTGGCGGTCGACCTCGGCCAGTTCCAGGAGGACATTGCCGTCCGCCAACGGGGTTACGGTTGCGTCGACGACCACATCCCGACCCGCCCCAATAGACATACGGCGTTCCCGCTCGGTATAGGCCCGCCCCGTGCGCCGTGATTCGCCGATCAGGATATGGAGCAACGCCGCCTCCGGGGCGAACTCCTTCGGCCGCTGGTTGGTAGCTTGGCGGGCGCTGACCAGGAACAGCGTCTCCGCCGCATGGTTCAGCTTCACCACCCGGTCGTCGGCATCGAGCAGCAGCACCGCTGTGTGAAGGTGGTCCGAGAGGCCCTCGGTGGTTACGTTAGCCATCGGCTTGGAACTGCTTCATCGGGCAATGGATGCACCATTATGGTGCAAAAAAGGGGGCCCGTGAGGCCCCCTCGCTGTCCGCTCCGTTCAGACCGTATCGCCTCTCATACGCTGTAGTACATGTCGAACTCGACCGGATGGGTGGTCATCCGCAGGCGGGTGACTTCCTCCGTCTTGAGGGCGATATAGGCGTCGATCAGATCGTCGGTGAAGACACCGCCCTGCTTCAGGAAATCTCTGTCTCCATCCAGCGCCTCCAGCGCCTCATCCAGCTGAAATGCGACCTTCGGAATATCCTTCTCCTCCTCTGGCGGCAGATCGTAGAGATCCTTGTCCATTGCCTCGCCCGGATGGATCTTGTTACGGATACCGTCCAGACCGGCCATGAGCATCGACGCGAAGACGAAGTACGGGTTGCCGGTGGGATCAGGGAAACGGACCTCAATCCGCCGCCCCTTCGGATTGGTCACGTACGGCACCCGCACCGAGGCTGAACGGTTACGGGCCGAGTAGGCCAGCAACACTGGCGCTTCGAAGCCCGGCACCAGGCGCTTGTAGCTGTTGGTGGATGCATTGGCGAAGGCGTTAATGGCCTTCGCGTGCTTGATGATGCCGCCGATATAGTAGAGCGCCTCCTCGGAGAGCCCACCATACTGATCGCCGCTGAAGATGTTCTTGCCACCCTTGGAGACGGACTGGTGGACGTGCATACCGTTACCGTTATCCCCCACCAGCGGCTTCGGCATAAAGGTGGCGGTCTTGCCGTAAGCGTGGGCGACGTTGTGGACCACATACTTCAGGGTCTGAATCTCATCGGCCTTCTTCACAAGGGTGTTGGCCTGGACGCCGATTTCACACTGCCCGGCGGTGGCGACCTCGTGGTGGTGGACCTCGGGAACCAGTCCCATCTCCTCCATGGCCTGGCACATCGCGGCCCGTATATCGTGGAGGGAGTCAACCGGCGGTACCGGGAAGTAACCCCCTTTCACGCCCGGGCGATGCCCCATGTTGCCATCGGGGTATACGCGCTCGGAATTCCAGCCCGCTTCCTCCGAGTCGATCTTATAGAAGGTGCCGCTCATATCGGCGCCCCAACGGACATCGTCGAAGACGAAGAACTCCGGCTCCGGACCGAACAGGGCGCTATCGCCGATACCGGTGGATGCCAAATAGGCCTCCGCGCGGCGGGCGGCGGAACGGGGATCGCGCTCGTAGCCCTGCAAGGTGGTCGGTTCGAGGATGTCGCAGGTGAGCTTGATCGTCGGTTCGTCGTAGAACGGGTCGAGGGTCGCCGAGTCGGGATCGGGCAGCATGATCATGTCCGACTCCTGAATCCCCTTCCAGCCTTGTATCGACGAACCGTCGAACATCGTGCCGTGTTCGAACAATTCTTCGTCCACCTGGCTGATCGGCATGGTGACGTGCATCTCCTTGCCCCGAGTATCGGTGAAGCGGAGATCGACAAACTTGACGTCCTCCTCTTTAATAAGTTTCAGGACATCGTCTGTGGTGCGAGCCATGGATTGAACCTCCAAATCAAAATGTCTTTCCCAGTGGGCCGCCCCTCTATAAGCAGCAACCATGCCAAGTGGTGGCCCCCTTACGATACGCGATGTGACGGCGGTCGGTAGCCCAGGGGGCGGCGGATGCCGCACCGATACAGTGCAGCCGCGCCGTGATAATGCACCATTACGGTGCAGCCCCGCCTACGCGAACCCATATGGTTGTCTCATCCCGCCCCTCTTCCGTTGCGATAACCTCGTGGCCGTGGACCCTGCACCATGCCGGAATATCGCGCAGCGCGCCCGGGTCGGTGACCAGGATCTCCAATTCCTCGCCGGGCGCAAGCTGGTTAACACGAGCCTGCGTCCGGATGACCGGCATCGGGCAGAGTAAACCGCGGACATCGAGGCAGTGGGCAGCCATCAGGCGCCTACGTACCAATCGGCGGAGACGGCGGACGTGGGCAGCGGCGGCACGTCCATTTCCCGCGTCACGCCATCCACGTCCGTTACCGACACCCGCACCCGATCCGCCGCGCGGCCGGACGAGAAACGGGCGGCCAAACGCGCCGCCAGGAGAAGGTCGTCCTCGTCCGTTTCGCCGTCCACCAGGGTCAATGGCCCCCCGTGGCTGACCGTGCGCAAGTGAGTAAACCGCTTTCGGTAGCCCTCAAGGAAACGTGTCTCCCCCTCCTCGCGAGCGATCACCAACTTAAAGTGAGGCCGCGGACGGAGGTGGCGACCGACCTTGAGCAGCATGATGTCGTCCATGTCGTATTGGCGCGCGCCGCGGGACCGCCATAGATCGGAGAGTTTGGCGGAATAGGCGGCATCGGTCAGGAAACAGCAGCCGCCGGCCGGCTGCGCCCACTCCTCGAAACCGAACGCGCGCGCCAGCGCCATCTGCGGCTTACGGGAGCGGCCATTGAAATCGTAGAGGCGCTCTCGGTCGACCCAACCGGCGCGCTCCGGATACGTCTCGGGCAGCAGCTTGGCCGAGAGCGGGCGCAGCAGCAGGTCTTCCGCCCCGGACTCGCGCTGGATGATCGGCATATCTTGCCGTTTTTGGGATTTCGGCCTCTGTCCCACCACCTCACCGGTGATTAGGAAGTCGAAGTTGTTTTCCCGCATCCACTCCAACGCCTTGCGCACCATAAAGCCCTTACAGTCGAGGCAGGGATTGAGATTGGAGCCGTAGCCATGCTTGGGATTGGTCAGTACCTCCTTGTACTCATCGACCACCTCGATCATGTGCAGCGGGACGCCAAGCATCTCGGCAACCCATAGGGCGTTGTTGCGCTTGGGCCGTTTCTGATCCCGTTGCCGGATGGCGTGGGTGTGGCCCTCGACGCAGAAGCCGGTGAAGAAATTGATGCCCTCGACCTCAACGCCCTGCTCCTGGATGACGCGCACCGCCAGCATGGAATCGAGGCCACCGGAGATTAATGCGGCCGCCCGCGGTTTCTCTTTCATAAATGCTCAGGGGAGTTCAACTGGATTGGCGATTGTAACAAAAGGGGCTCTCCGGTTACGTGGCGGCTTCTTCGTGCATAGCGGGCCTCTGGACCGATATACTGCGCCGCTTGGTACCGAAAGGTGTGTCGGCACAGACCGGCCGCCCAATAACGCCGCAGTGAGAGGAGAAAGGCGTGTCGCAGCGGCCCCTGGACTTTCAACAACTTATCCTCGCCCTCCAGCGGTATTGGGCCGAAAGCGGCTGCGTGGTGCTGCAGCCGCTCGATATGGAAGTGGGTGCCGGAACCTTTCATCCGGCTACCTTTCTTAGGGCTATCGGCCCCGAACCGTGGCATGCGGCGTACGTGCAACCCTCCCGGCGGCCGACCGACGGGCGGTACGGCGAGAATCCCAACCGGCTTCAGCACTACTACCAGTTTCAAGTGGTGCTCAAGCCCTCTCCCGACGACTTCCAAAATCGCTACCTGCGATCGCTGGAACATATCGGCATCGATCCGTTGGTCCACGACATTCGGTTTGTCGAGGACGATTGGGAGTCTCCCACGCTCGGCGCCTGGGGGCTGGGCTGGGAAGTCTGGTTGAACGGGATGGAGATCACCCAGTTCACCTATTTTCAGCAAGTCGGGGGGCTCGACTGCCGGCCCGTGATGGGGGAGATTACGTACGGTCTCGAACGCATCGCCATGTACATCCAGGACGTGGAGAGCGTCTTTGATCTGGTTTGGAGCCATACCGACGCCGGACCGGTCCGCTACGGCGACGTTTTTCTGCAGAACGAACGCGAACAGTCGATATACAACTTCGAGTTCGCCCCGGTAGCGTGGCTTCGGGAGGCGTTCACCCACTACGAGTTGGAGTGCCGGAAACTGGTGGAGGGGGGGCTCCCTCTCCCGGCGTATGAGCAGGTGCTCAAAGCCTCCCACACTTTTAATCTACTGGACGCCCGGGGCGCGATTTCAGTGACCGAGCGGCAGGGTTACATTCTCCGGGTGCGTGACTTGGCCCGCGCGGTGGCCGTGGCGTACTACGAAACTCGCGAGGCCCTCGGCTTTCCGTTGGCACAAGAGGAGAAGGGTCTTGGTTGATCGCGAAGCGCTGCTGGTCGAGATCGGGACCGCCGAACTGCCTCCCAAGGCGCTTCGACGCCTGATGGAGGCGCTTCGGGACGGTCTCCATAGCGAGCTCGCCGGCGCCCGGCTTGAACCGGGTAACGCCCGCGGCTTCGCGACACCGCGGCGCCTCGCCGTATTCATCGACGGGGTCCGGCGGCGACAGCCCAACCAAGCCGTGGAGCGGCTCGGTCCAAAAGTCGAAGCCGCTTACGGCGACGGAGGGGAGCCCAAACCCGCCGCGACCGGATTCGCCCGGTCATGCGGGGTGGCGCTCGAAGAGTTGGCGATCGTGGAGACCGACAAGGGACGGCGCCTGGGTTGGCGCGGCACCCAGGAGGGGCGGCCAGCGCATGAGTTAGTGCCGGGCTGTGTCGAAGCGGCCCTGAGTCGGCTGCCTATTCCTAAACGGATGCGGTGGGGATCCGGCGAGGTACAGTTTATTCGCCCTGTTTACTGGGTTGTGCTGCTGCTTGGCGACCAAGTCGTCGAAGGTGACATCCTTGGAATTCCCGCTGGGCGGGTGACATTCGGGCACCGTTTTCACGCCCCCGGGGGGCTCGAGCTGGCGCGGCCGGAGCAGTATGCGGAGACGCTGGCGGAGCACGGATATGTGATCGCCGACTTCGACCAAAGGCGCTGCCGGGTGGAAGCGGAAGTCGAGCGGGCCGCGGCGGCGGCCGGCGGAACGCCCATGTCCGATGAAGAGTTGGCCGACGAGGTGACCGCGTTGGTCGAGTGGCCGGTCGGGCTACACGGCGGTTTCGATCCCGCCTTTCTTCGCGTACCCGCCGAGGCGCTGATCTCCAGCATGCGGGGACATCAGCGCTGTTTTCCCGTCCGCGATTCTCAGGGCCGGCTGTTACCGGCGTTTGTCGCCGTAGCGAATATTGAGAGCCGCCTCCCCGACGAGGTAAGGCGTGGTAATGAGCGAGTGATTCGGCCCCGACTTGCCGACGCTGAGTTTTTCTGGAATCAGGACCGCAAGATACCGTTGGACCGTCATTTGGAGGGGTTGCGGGACATGGTGTTCCACCGGCGTCTTGGCAGCCTTTATCAGCGTAGCACCCGCATCGGGGCGCTGGCCGGGCGGTGGGCGGTTCCGTTAGGTGGCGACGATGGCGCCGCGGAGCGAGCCGGTTGGCTTTGCAAATGCGACCTGCTGACCGAGATGGTGGGTGAGTTTCCCGAGCTTCAAGGCGTCATGGGCGGTTACTACGCGCACGAGTCGGGTGAACCGGAACGGGTCGCGGCCGCCGTTTCCGAACACTATAGGCCTGCGTTCGCCGGGGATGAACTTCCCGCCTCGCCTGAGGGGATCGCCGTCACGGTGGCTGATCGCGCCGATTTGCTGGTTGGGATATTTTCCGCCGACGGTCCGCCAACCGGGGACAAGGATCCGTTCGCGCTGCGGCGGGCCGCATTGGGGCTGTTACGGTGTTTGATCGAGGGGCGGCGCGATGTCGACCTTCGGGAGCTTTTTCTGTCGGCCGCGATGCTTTACGAGGAGCAGGGCATCGGAGCCACAAGCAGCGTCGAGCCGGTGTTGGAGTTCTGCCGGGAGAGGCTGCGGCACTATTACTTCGAGCAGGGCGTAAAGCCCGAAGTGTTCGATGCTGTTGCCGCCCTTGGCGGGTCTCACCCTTTCGACTTCCACCTACGCGTAACCGCCTGTCAGGATTTCCACGCTAAGGACGACGCCCTTGCGCTGGCTTCCGCACACAAGCGGATTAGCAATATCCTGCGCAAGGCCGGTAGTGTCGACGATACCGGCCCCGGTGACATCAATGTCGAAGGGGAAGAGGCGGAGGTTTCTCTTGCCTTATCTCTTCGCGAAGCGTGGGCCGAGGCGGAGCCGGCCATTGCCCGGCGCGACTACGGCGCAGCCCTCGCCCGGCTGGCCCGCCTTCGGCCCGCTGTCGATCGGTTCTTCGATGACGTCCTGGTCATGGCGGAGGACGATGCGGTGCGGCAACGGCGGCTTCGACTGCTAGCTGCGCTTCGGCAGGCGTTCAACGGGGTGGCGGATATCTCCCGGTTACCGGTGAACAGGTAGGCGGCCATGCCTTTGGTAGTCTTGGATCGGGATGGCGTCATCAACGAGGACTCACCGAACTATATTCGTTCGGCCGAGGAGTGGATTCCGATCCCCGGCAGCCTCGAGGCGATTGGCAGGTTGACCCGCGAGGGCTGGATTGTAGCGGTAGCCACCAACCAGTCCGGGATCGGGCGGGGTTACTACGACGAGCGTACCCTGGCCGCGATCCATGCGAAGATGGAGGACGCGGTCGCCGACCACGGTGGACGGATTGAGTTGATCGCACACTGCCCCCACGCCCCCGAAGTCGGATGCACCTGCCGCAAGCCGGAACCCGGTCTTCTTCGGCGAATCTCCACGCGGCTCGCTGTTCCGCTCACTCGGGTACCCGTTATTGGCGATGCCCCACGCGATTTGGAAGCGGCGAGGCGGGTCGGCGCGCGCCCGATCCTCGTACTCACCGGTAAGGGGCGGGAGACACTGCAGGGCGGTGTCGAGGGTGTCGAGGTCTTTGAAAACCTGCACGCGGCGGTGGACGTTTTGTGCGCGGGGGGCACAAATGCGGTTTAGAAACACCGCATTTCAATGGCTTGGAAGCATCCTGCACTTCTCGCTCATGGTGGTCACGCTGCCCCCATGGACTGTCGTCAGCCTATTGGTCTACCCGTTTCCCTATCCCTTTCGCTACGCGGTGATTACCAGCTGGGTCCATGTTGTGATCTGGAGCGCCGAACTTCTGTGCGGGCTGCGCGCGCAAGTTGAGGGGGAGGAGAACATTCCAGAAGAGACCGCCGTTATCATGGCCAAACACCAATCGGCCTGGGAGACGTTGGCTCTGCTTCGCTGGTTTTCGCCGCAGACGTGGGTATTGAAGCGTGAGTTGCTGGTTATTCCTTTCTTCGGGTGGGGTCTTCGTTTGCTCGAACCGATCGCTATCGACCGGGGTGCGGGCGTGAATGCGCGGCAGCAAGTAATTAAACAGGGAATCGAACGACTGCAGGCGGGACGGTGGGTGGTGGTCTTTCCTGAAGGGACGCGTGTCCCTCCCGGTCAGCGCGGCAAGTACCGTAGTGGTGGGGCGTCGCTCGCTATCGCGGCCGGCTGTCCGGTGGTGCCGGTAGCACACAATGCCGGAGAGTATTGGCCCCGCCGCAGCCTTTTGCGGCATCCCGGCACCATTCGGGTTGTCATCGGTAAGCCGATCGCCACCGAGGGACGCCGCGCGGACGAGGTGACCGCGGAGGTGGAGGCGTGGATCGAGGCGCGCATGGCCGAGATCTCAGTGGGGAGGACTGCCGCGTAAGCGGGCTTGCACCGCTTGCCGCCGTGTTTGTCGTCAAACGTCCAGGTTAGCCACCGCCAACGCATTGCGCTCGATGAAGTCGCGGCGCGGCTCTACATGATCTCCCATCAAAGTCGTGAAGATCTCATCCGCCGCCACCGCGTCCTCAATGGTCACCCGCAACAGCCGGCGGGTCTCGGGATTCATCGTGGTCTCCCACAACTGATCTGGATTCATCTCACCGAGACCCTTATACCGCTGGATGTTCTGCCCCCGGCGGGCCTCCTCCATCAGCCACTCCACGGTCTCGGCCAGCGACAACACGGCGCGCCGCCGCTCGCCGCGCCGGATCTCGGCGCCGGCGCCGATCAAGCCGTCCAATAGGGTCGCCAACGCCTTTAGGGTCTCGTACTCCGTTGAGAGAAAGAACTGCGGGTTGAACACGAAGGGCTGGTGAATACCGTGAAGCCGGCGGGTCACTATCGCTTGTTGGAATCCCCCATCCGGTCCTCGTTGCAGGTCGAGCTGGTAAACGGTACCGGCTTCCGCGCGGACGTTGAGGAGATCGATCAACCGCCGAAACCACTCCTCCATGACGTCGGGATCGGTAATGTCACTCTGATCACGGGGAGGCAGGACCGTCATCTGCGAGAGGATCTCGGGATCCCAATGCCGCGAGATATGATCGATCAGTTCCATCGCTTCGAAGTAACGCCGTACCAACCTGCCCAAGGCCTCGCCCTGGATAGGGGCAGCGTCAGCGGCCGGGTGGAGGGCAGCGTCCTCCAATGCAATCTCCAGCAGATACTCCGTCAACTCCCGCTCATCCTTGACGTAGTGTTCCTGCTTCCCCCGCTTCACCTTGTACAGCGGCGGTTGCGCGATGTAGACGTAGCCACGCTCTACCAGTTCCCTCATCTGGCGGTAGAAAAATGTCAGCAACAGGGTACGGATATGGGAGCCGTCTACATCGGCGTCAGTCATGATAATGATGCGGTGGTACCGCGCGCGATCGGGATCGAAATCGTCGCGGCCAATGCCGCAGCCCAGCGCGGTAATCAAGGTACCGACCTCCGCCGATGAGAGCATCTTGTCGAAACGCGCTTTCTCCACATTGAGGATCTTGCCCTTGAGAGGGAGGATCGCCTGTGTTCGGCGGTCGCGCCCCTGCTTGGCCGAGCCGCCCGCCGAGTCGCCCTCGACCAGATAGAGTTCGGAGAAGGCGGGGTCGCGCTCTTGGCAGTCAGCCAGCTTGCCGGGAAGGCCCGCGATGTCCAAGGCTCCCTTGCGGCGGGTCATTTCCCGAGCCTTACGCGCCGCTTCCCGGGCACGGCTCGCTTGAATAACACGCTCGGCAATGCCTTTGGCTTCGGCCGGGTGTTCATCGAGGAAGACTTGCAGCTGCTCCGCCAATAACGCCTCGACGGCGGACTTCACGTCGGAGGAGACCAGCTTATCCTTTGTCTGGGAAGAGAACTTGGGATCCGGCACCTTGGTCGAGAGGACGGCGGTCAAACCCTCCCGCACGTCTTCGCCGGTAGGTGTTGTCTTCAACCGTCGGAGAAAACCTTCACGCTCCAGATAGCCATTGATGGTCCGGGTCAGCGCGCCCCGGAAGCCGGATAAATGGGTGCCGCCGTCCTTCTGCGGAATATTGTTGGTGAAGCAGAAGATGTTCTCCTGGTAGGAGTCGTTCCACTGCATTGCTACGTCGACGCCGATACCGTCACGCCAATCGCTGAAGTGCATTACCGTCGGGTGGAGCGGCGTCTTGTTCCGGTTCAGGTGTTGAACGAAGGCGCTGATTCCACCAGCGTACTCGAAAGTATCTTCCTTGTCGGTGCGCTCGTCCTTCAGTGAGATTCGAATACCCGGATTCAGAAAGGACAGTTCCCGAAACCTTTTGGCCAGCAGATCGTAACTGAAGTTGGTATCGCTGAAGACTTCCTTGCTCGGCAGGAAAGTGATCCGTGTCCCCGTCCGCTCGGTCTCGCCGGCTGCTTTGAGGTCATCCACCGGCTCGCCCATGCGGTACTCCTGGACGTGAACCTTGCCGTCGCGTTGGATCACCAGGCGCAGGCGCTCGGACAGTGCGTTCACAACCGAGACGCCCACACCGTGCAGGCCACCCGAGACCTTGTAGGAGTTGTCGTCGAACTTACCGCCCGCATGGAGCACCGTCATAATGACTTCGGCGGCCGTTCGTCCCTCCTCGGCATGAAGGTCGACCGGGATACCGCGGCCGTTGTCCTCTACGGTTACCGACCCGTCGGTATGGAGGGTGACTCCTATCTCACTACAGTAGCCCGCCAGGGCCTCGTCCATGGAGTTGTCCAGGACCTCGAATACCATATGGTGCAAGCCGCTGCCGTCGTCGGTATCCCCGATGTACATGCCGGGGCGTTTTCGTACCGCGTCCAGCCCGCGGAGAACTTTGATACTTTCCGAGTCGTACGGGGAGGCTGTCTCCATGGTCATGGGCAATGAGATCCATCGGTTGACTGCAAGTGTGCGGACGTCGCCTATCTTTTCTTTGCGCGCCCGCCGGCCGCTCCATCGTGCGGTAAGCGCGTTCCACCCTTCATTATACCACTGGGGGAGCTCAAAAAGCCGGTGATCCGGGGGTAAAGGTACCGGTTCAGGGGCGCCGTGAATCCACCCCTGGAGGCTTGACTAGAATCGCCACCATACAGCCGACCAGCACCTTGAACGGGTACCTTTATTCCCCGGATCACCAGTTTCTTAGCTCCCCACTGGGTGGGCCCGTCCGCCGATGAGCCGGTGGATCCTTGCGGACGGGGTATCCGCCAAGGGAAGATCACGGAGATCGATTGCAGTGACGTGAGCTTGGATATTGTAGCCGGCCATGACCCGCCATACCGCGGTCAGGTGAGCGGTATCCAACTCCGCGGGAAGATCATCGACCAGGAGTAGTGGGGGCGGTTCATGCTCCATCCAGACCTCCACTTCCGCCAATAAGAGGGCGATGATTGCAAGTTTTTGCTGACCGCGGGACAGGATGTCGCGGGCCGGCCGGCCGTCTGACTGGATCAATAGATCTGCGCGATGTGGCCCGTTCCGGCTGAAGCCGACCTCCCAGTCCGCCGGCGCGCTCTCTTCAAACACATCGGACCACGCGGCGGCGCTTCCCGTACCCCGTTGATAGCGAATAGCTAACGGAAGCGATGGAAGCCAACTTTCCATCAATCGATTCCAACGGGTCTCCAGCCGATGGAAAAAACGCATCCGGTTCGCCTCTAAACGCTCGGCCGACTCCGCTAACGTCTCCGTCCACACCACCGCGGCACGGGTGTCCGCCTGCCGAATTGCCGCGTTGCGTTGTTGCAGTGCCTGTTGGTAGCGGTGGGCTATCGCGTGGTGATCACGTTCCACGTGGAACGCGCCCCAATCCAGGAAGGAGCGGCGGATAGCCGGACCATCGAGTAGCAGCCGCTGATGCTCCGTCGTGATCAATTGGACCGGCAGGCGTTCGGCCAAACGGGAACGGCCGCGGATATCCGTGCCGTTCAAGCGTAGACGCGTCGCGCCTGGACGCCGCTCCACTCCCAGTTGGTGGCCGGCGTGCCGACCGGCAACCCAGGCCCGCTCGCTACCTTTTTGGATGACGCGATCGAGGTTGTTGGTCCGAAAGGACTTGGCGCGGGAGAGAAAGTGGATCGCCTCCAAGAGGCTGGTCTTTCCGGCGCCATTGTCGCCGAGCCAGACATTGAAGCCGGCGGCGGGTTGTACGTCCAGTGGTTCAAGGTTCCGAAAACCCTGTAGACGCAGACACTCCATGCCCTAAAGGCGCATCGGCATGACTACGTAGCGCGCGCTCTCATCCCCCTCGCCATAGAGCAATCCACTGCTATTCGAATCGGTAAGAATAACTTCGACTCTGTCGGCCTCGATTGCTCCCAATGCATCCATCAGATAGTTGGCGTTGAAACCGAGCTCAATTTTCGGGCCGCCGTACTCAATCTCAAGCTCCTCTTCCGCCTCCTCTTGCTCCGGGTTGTGTGAACCGACACTGAGCCGATCGTCCTCGGCCTGAAACCGAACGCCGCGGTACTTTTCATTGGAAAGTATGTAGACGCGGCTTAGAGCCTGTCGAAGAGACTGCCGATCCACCAGCAGCCGCTTATCGCCGCCCTCCGGTATCACCCGTTGGTAGTCCGGAAAGCGGCCGTCGATGAGCTTCGATGTCAGCCGGATGTCGCCGAGCTGAACGCGGATGTGGTTATCGGCGAACTCGATAGTTGTGGTGTCGTCATCGTCACCGAGCAGCCGCAGCAACTCCTGCACCCCTTTTCGCGGGACAATGACTTGTCGCGAACCCTCGATCGCGCCGCCGGTATGCGCTTCCGCGATCGCCAAGCGGTGTCCATCGGTGGCAACCGTGCGAGTTCCGTCGGTACTGAGCTCGAACAGCAAGCCGTTCAGATAGTAGCGAACATCGTGTTGGGCCATGGAGAAGTGTGTCCGCTCTATCAACTGCCGAAGTTGATCCCGCGGCAAAGTGACCGTTTCCACCTCCCCTATCGACTCCACCTCAGGGAACTCGGCAGCCGATAGCGTCGCCAAGGTGAAGCGACTGCGACCTGAGCGAAGCACCGCCCGTTCCTTTTCGATAGCAACCGTGATGGTGGCGCCCTCGGGCAGATTGCGGCAGATATCCAACCACTTCCGTGCCGGGAGAGTCGTTGTACCGGTCGCGACGACATCACAAGGAACGTGGGCAACCAGCTCGACTTCGAGATCAGTAGTGGTCAGTCGTAGGCCAGACTCTTCGACCTGTACGCGGACATTGCCCAGCACCGGCAAGGTCTGGCGGCGCTCGACGACTCCGATCAAAGAGTGCAGCGGGCCCAGAAGGGTTTCACGAGTCGCCTCGAAACGCATAGTTACCCTCTTCTTTGTATTAAGGGTCTATATAAGACCATCTGTTATTACTACTGGACGTCCAAAAGGTGGATGTCGAGGTTAACATGTTGTTGTAGCGCCAATATTTGGCAATAGTAACGTCCCTGGAAAACGGTGGCGAGCTTGTGGACAGATTGGGGGGAACTCGTCCGCTGCTCTAGCCTTCACACTTCATCCACAGGTTATCTAGCTTATGTGCTAAGGGTTCGTAACAGGTTGTCATAGTCCTCACTGATCCGGGCATCGGTCTCGATCAGTTCGCGGACCTTGCGGCAAGCGTGGAGCACGGTGGTATGGTCCCGTCCTCCGAACGCGTCGCCAATTTCCGGGAGCGAATGGGTGGTCAACTCCTTGGCGAGATGCATCGCCAACTGGCGCGGCCGAGTGATGGAGCGGTTGCGCCGCTTCGAGAGTAGGTCACCGACTCGTATTTTATAGTAAGCGGCGACAGTCTTTTGGATGTTATCAATCGTCACAAGCTTTTGCTGCAGGGCCAGAAGATCGCGCAGCGCCTCCTTGGTGAACTCCAGGTCTATCTTGCGGCCGGTGAATTGCGCGTTGGCAGCGATGCGGCGCAGAGCGCCCTCGAGTTCGCGGACGTTGGAGCGGATCCGCTTGGCCACGAAGAAGGCGACCTCATCGGGAAGGTCGATGCCGCTACGGTCGGCCTTGCTCTTTAGTATGGCGACGCGGGTCTCGAGCTCGGGCGGCTCGATCGCAACGGTCAAACCCCACCCGAAACGCGATTTGAGGCGCTCCTCGAGACCGTTTACCTCCTTTGGGTAACGGTCGCAGGTCATGATGACCTGCTGGCCGCCCTCAAGAAGCGCGTTGAAGGTATGGAAGAACTCCTCTTGTGAGCGCTCCTTGCCAGCGAAGAACTGGATATCATCGATCAATAGGGCGTCGAGATTGCGGTAGTGGCGTTTGAAATCGTCGATGGAGTTGTGTTGCAAAGCCTTGACCATCTCGGCGACGAAGCGCTCGGAGTGGAGATAGACGACCTTGGCGTTTGGGCGGGCCGCGAGCGTGGCATTGCCTACGGCGTGCATCAGGTGGGTCTTGCCGAGTCCGACACCCCCGTAAATAAACAACGGGTTGTAGGCGATACCTGGGTTTTCCGCTACTTGCATACTCGCAGCCCGGGCGAGTTGGTTTGATTTACCTTCGACGAAGGTGTCGAAGGTAAACCGGGGATTGAGGTTGTGCTGCGCGGTGCGTGGCTCCGGCGCACGGGCGGATTGTTGACTGGCGACAGGGTTGGGTTCCGTGGGTATGTTGGAACTGCCGACCTCGAATTGGAGGTCGGGCGGGTCATCGGGACGGACTGCGGCGAGGAGTTCCCGAATGCGGTCTCCGAAGTGGTCGCGCACCCAATCGAGCACAAAGCGGTTGGGTGCTAGTAGTCGGACGGTGTCGGGCGTCTCATGGGCGTGCAGCGGGCGCACCCAAGTGTTCAACTGCTGGTCCGGGACCTCGCGCTCCAGTTGCCGTAGGCAGTGGCTCCACAGAGAGTCTTGCATTGGGTGCGACTACCTCATGCGAATTGGTTGTGTAGTTTCCCGTGAACGCGGGCGATCCCGGGGCGGGAAGACCAGTCTAATGAGGTCTTGGAAGGTTATCCACAGGGCCAGAGAGGGCGATTGACAGGCGCGGCGGCGCCGAGTAGATTCGCCGCCTCGAAGAACCGTCCGGGCCGTCGTGGACCGGGCGCGGCCAGAGAAAAGTGAGCTATGAAACGGACCTATCAGCCCAGCACTATTAAACGTAGTCGTACGCACGGTTTTCGCGCCCGGATGGCTTCGCGATCCGGGCGGGATGTGTTGAAGCGCCGCCGGGCAAAGGGGCGTCATCGACTCTGCCCGTAAGCGCCGCCGACCTGACGCTGTGACCGGGACGGCGCGCTTTGGGCGTGACTGCCGGTTACGGCGGCCGGCGGAATTTAAACGGACGCTCAGGCAGCCCGGCGATGTTCTGCAGGACCGCTATTTTAAAGTCGCGGTGCGCGAGAATCACTGCAGCGGGGCGCGGTTAGGTATGACGGTTCCGAAACGGATCCTGAAGCGGGCGGTCGACCGGAACCGCGTTAAGCGGATTATTCGCGAGAGTTTTCGCCTCCATCAATCGCGGCTGCCGGCGGTGGACGTTGTCGTCGGTGTCCGCCAGGCGGTCCGCGGTAGTCTTGATTCAAGGCAGTTGCGGAGCAGCCTCGAAGTGATTTGGCGCCGGCTGGAAGCTTATCCATGCGGATCGCCCTGATCGCGCTGGTCAAGGGCTACCAGTACGCGGTTAGTCCCTTGATCGGTCCACGCTGCCGCTTCGTACCGACATGCTCCCAATACGCGGTTGACGCCCTGGAACGGCACGGTGTATGGCGGGGCGGCTGGTTAGCCATGAGGCGGGTCGCGCGATGCCATCCGTTCTGCGCGGGGGGTTACGACCCTGTGCCCGATGATCGTTCCCGGGAGTAAACCCAGATGGAAAATCAACGACCTTTCTTCCTTGTAGCTATCGTTCTGTTGGCGGTGCTGCTCTACTTCTCCTGGGAGCACGAACAACGTGTGGTCCCCGATGACGTGCCCGAGGAGACCGTAGAGGAGGATCGGGAACGGCCCGAAGAGCCGCCCGAAGTTGCCGCTCCGGCGGAGCCCGATGTCGCTGACGATCCCGCTGCTCGTGAACCGGTTG